>DATLNN010000255.1:0-5351 GCA_035536695.1 Pyrinomonadaceae bacterium
AAGCGACGCTCGAAAAAATAAAAACGACGATCACGGAGAAACTTACTGAAAACGACGTTCCGTTTGTCTCGATCGAGGGCAGGGTAAAGCGGCTCTACTCGCTTTGGAAAAAGCTAAAGAAGCAAAAGATAATGATCGAACAGGTTTACGACCTGATCGCAGCTCGAATTATTACCGAAAACGACCGCAAGAACTGCTATTTGACGCTGAGTGTTATCCACGACCGCTGGACTCCCGTACCTGAACGTTTCAAGGATTGGATCGCAATACCGCGAGACAACCTTTATCAGTCGCTGCACACGTCAGTTATAGGCGACGGCGGCCAGCCGTTTGAGGTCCAGATCCGAACGCAGGAGATGCATCACATCGCCGAGGAAGGTGTCGCGGCTCACTGGAAGTATAAAGAAAAGACACTGGGCAAACAGGCGGAGGATGACGCGCTCGACGAGCTGCGCAAGACTGTCGAAAAACTTTTACTTCCCCTTGTAGAAGACACCCGGGACAACGAGGACTCGGAGGATTTTGTCGAAACGCTGAAACTCGATCTTTATCCGAAGGACGTGTACGCGTTCACCCCGATGGGAAAGGTCATCCAACTTCCGCGAGGGGCGACGCCGATCGATTTTGCTTACGCGATCCACTCTCAGGTTGGCGACACCTGCACGGGTGCAAAAATAAACGGACGCATCGTCCCGCTCCGTTCCGAATTGCAAAATGGCGACGTGGTCGAGATCCTCACGACCGCGAATTCAAAGCCATCGGGCGACTGGTTGAATCACGCGATCACGTCGCGGGCGCGCAACCGCATCCGACATTGGATCTCGCTCGAGCAGCGAACCCAGTCAATCGAGATCGGCCGCAAGCTCCTCGAGAAAGAAGCGGAAAAGTACCGTATCCCGGTAAAGAAGTTCTTGGGCAATGAGTCCGAACTGAAACGGATAGGCAATGAATACGGCCTCAGTCGACCGGACGACCTTTTTGCGTCCGTCGGGTATGGAAAGACCCTGCCGCGAAATGTTGTTGCCAAATTTCTGGGTGCCGAAAAGTTTAATGAGCTTGATCCGGACAAGGGCAAGGAAACACGCCTTAAGACGGGCATGAAGGCCGTTCGTAAGTTCATCGGTATGGGCGAGGACGCCATTGTCGTCAAAGGCGTGGATAATCTGCTGATAAACCGGGCTAAATGCTGCAATCCGCTCCGCGGCGAGGACATCGTCGGATACATCTCGCTTGAAAAGGGGATCGTTGTCCACAACAAACGGTGCAAAAATATGTCGCAGCTTATGGTCAATAAAGAGCGGATAGTCGAGGTTGAATGGGCAAAGAGCGATAACGATCATATCCAATCGGTCCAGCTCCTGGCGACGACCGAGAACCGTACCGGCATGCTCGCGGGCATTACGAACGCCATCGCTGAGATCAAAACAGGCATCCGCGACGCGAGAGCAAATGTTTCGAAAGATGACCTCGGCATTATAGAGGTGACAGTTGAGGTCTTCGACAAAAAACACCTCGACAAGGTCGTTGGCGCTATCGAACACGTCCCCGGTGTGATCGCTGTTGAAAGGGTAAACCCGTAAACGCTTGGGGCGGTGCTGAATGGCTGCCGTGTTTCATGCCTTTCCTTTTCCTTCATAGTTCGCTATAATTCCCGTTTTGCTTGAGTTATGAAAGAGATCGTAACAACTGAAAATGCGCCTGGCGCGATCGGCCCCTATTCCCAGGCGATCAAGGCGAACGGTATGGTCTTTTGCTCGGGGCAGATCCCGATCGATCCGGCGACGGGCGAGTTCGTATCTCATGTCGTGAGTGAGCAAACCGAGCAGGTGCTAAAGAACCTGACAGAGGTGCTGAAGGCAGCCGGCACCAGCCTCGACAATGTCGTAAAAACGACGGTCTTCCTCTCGGACATGAATGATTTTGTCGAGATGAACGAGGTTTACGGCAGGTATTTCAGTGAAAACAAACCGGCGAGGGCGACAGTACAGGCGGCACGGCTGCCGCGCGACGCGAAGGTCGAGATCGAGTGTATAGCGATCCAGGGAGCTTGACGCAGACTTTACGCCTGTGCAAAAACAAATGCCCGATACTTCGGGCGTTTTGGCAACCAAAGTGTTCAATTGTATCTCAAATACCTTTACGCGGCTTTGACGATCTTACCCGACTTTATACAGCGGGTGCACACTTTCTGACGGGCATTTCCGCCGCCGGGCATCTGAACTCGGACCGGCTGAAGATTCGGGTTAAAACGCCGTCGCGTTTTGTTATTTGCGTGTGATACGTTGTTTCCAAATTGCGGGCCTTTCCCGCATACGTCGCAGCGTTTTGCCATAATAGTTGCCTCTCGCGTTATCGGAGGTATCAGAGTTCTTAGAAAAACTCGAAACAAGATTTATAACAAATGCCGTATAGCATAGTCAAGCAACGGCAAAAAGTAACAGTAAGGTCAAAGGAGCAAGCAAACGTGCAGAGTAATCACAAAGTTATCATTTCGATCGCGGTGCTCGCGGTGTCCGCGCTTATTTTCTCCGCGTGCGGCGGCCCGGCGACAAACAGTTCGTCCGGCGGTGCCGTTGATCCAAACGAAACGGCCGCAAAGGTCAATGGCAAGATAATCAAGATGGAAGAGGTCCACCGTGCCGTCAAGCAGCAGGCGCAGGGTCAGGATGACAAGATGTCGCCGCTCGAACTGGCTGGCGCGCGGCTCCAGGTCCTTCAGAGCCTCATCGAGCAGGAAGTCATGTTCCAGAAGGCCGAGAAAGAAGGCATTGTCATATCCGACGGTGATGTGACAACAGAGCTCAACAAGCGGAAAACGCAAAGCGGAAAATCGGCTGACCAGATCGCCAAGGAGATGAAGGAGTCTGGCGTGACGGAGGAATCCGTCCGGGAATCGCTGCGAAAAGAATTGGCGATACAAAAGCTCGTTGAGCAGGTCACCGGCAAGATCGAACCGCCCAAGGACAGCGAGATCGAGGCCTTTTACAATGGCAATAAAGAGGCATTCGTCAAGAAAAAAGGCGTCAAGCTCGCCGCCATCGTCGTAGATCCGGCGAAGACATCCGAAGCCGACACAACTGTCGATGAGCCCTCAGCCGTCCTGGCTGCGAATGAGATAATCAAACAGCTTCAGCAAGGCGTGGATTTCGCGCAGGTTGCACGTGAAAAAAGCGAAGACCAGAGCAGGTTTCAGAACGGCGATCTAGGTTATATCGCAGAGGAGGAGCTGAAACAGTCATTTCCGGAGCAGGTCGGATCGGCCCTGATGAACCCCGAGTTTCAGATAGGCCGCATTATTACGGCTCAGATGCAGGGCAAATACTTCGTTCTTAAGCTGCAGGAACGCAGCGACAAGGACGAGGCGCTGACGCTTGAAAGCCCCGGCGTTCGCCAGCAGGTCACCGACTCGCTTATCAATTCGCGTAAACAGCTGCTTGCCGCGTCCTATCAGGCGATCGCCATGAACGAGGCGAAGATCGAGAATTTCCTCGCCCAAAAGGTCGTGGCGAATCCGAACGAGCTGAGCGGTGCACGCCCGGCAGGGGCGTCAATGCCGGCGGCGGCGAATACAAACACGAACGCAAATGCCAACACGGCCCCGGCGGGTAATGCGAATTCAAATTCGAATGTGGCGCCGGCGAATGCGAACACTAGGCCCGCTGCCAATACGAATGCGGCGTCGAACGCGAACAGGCGACCGATAGCGAACGCAAACCGCTGAACGAGACGCATTTCTGAGCAGGCGAAAGGCGCACTTAGGCCTTTTGCCTTTTTCTTTTAGGTTTTTGGCCACTTACCACTGTTCACATGCTCTTCAGGCTTTCAGACGTTTGGAAATCCTACGGCGGGACCGAAATACTTAAAGGCGTATCCTTTCAGGTAAACCCGAATGAGAAGGTCGGTCTCGTCGGCCGCAACGGCGCCGGAAAGACGACCGTTTTCCGGATCGTAACCGGGCAGGAATCTGCCGATACTGGCAGCGTGGTCAAGATGAATGGGCTAAAACTCGGCCTTCTCGATCAGCACGTTGACTTTGCGGCCGGCGAGAGCGTCCATACGGCGGCGCTGTCGGCGTTCAAAGAGATCCATGACATCGAGGCCGAGATGCGGCTCCTGGAAAAGCAAATGGAAACCGACCATTCCGAAACGGTCCTCAACAAATACGCCGACCTGCAGACGGCGTTTGAGCATGCCGACGGATTTTCATATGCTGCGAGGGCCGAATCGGTGCTGCTTGGACTAGGATTTCCCCAAAGCACGTGGGATGCCGACACCGGGACCTTGTCCGGTGGACAAAAGAACCGCCTCGGCATGGCCCGCCTGCTGCTCTCCTCGGCGGATGTGCTGCTGCTCGACGAGCCGACTAACCATCTGGATGTCGATGCCGTCGAGTGGCTCGAGGAGTTCCTAAAAACTTACGATAAATCGTACGTCGCTATCAGCCACGATCGATATTTTCTCGATCGCACCACCACGCGTGTCATCGAAATGGAACGCGGCCAGGCGGTGACCTACAAGGGCAACTATTCGCAGTATCTTATCGAGCGCGAGCTCCGCCGCGAGCAGCAGATCAGGGAATACGAGAACCAGCAGGCCTTCATAAACAAGACCCAGGAATTTATCCGCCGCAATCTCGAAGGACAAAAGACAAAGCAGGCCAAATCGCGCCGCACGCTGCTGGCTCGCATGGATCGGATCGAGGCCGTTGCGAGCGAAAAGTCCGGCGGTAACTTTGGCCTTCGCCAGGTCGAGCGCACGGGCAACAACGTCCTGACGGTCGAAGACCTGACGATCGGATATGACAAGGCCGTTTTGGCCCGAGACCTTAATTTCTCGCTTCACCGCGGCGACGCCCTGGGAATCATCGGCGGCAACGGAACTGGGAAAACAACGCTGGTGAAAACCCTCCTCGGGGACCTGCGCGAGCTCGACGGCAAGATCCACTGGGGCACGAAGACCAACATCGGATACTATTCGCAAAATCTCGAGGGTCTCGAACCGCGTAACGAGGTCATCCAGGAACTGAGACGCGTGGCCCCCATGGCCGATAATGGGACCTTGCGCGGCTTTCTGGCAAAGTTCCTCTTCATTGGCGACGACGTTTTCAAACCTGTCTCCGCCCTGTCGGGCGGCGAGAAGGGAAGGCTAGCCCTGGCGAAACTGATCTATTCGCAGAAGAACGTGCTCATCCTCGACGAGCCGACCAACCACCTCGACATCCCATCGCGCGAATCGCTCGAGAACGCGCTCGACGAATACGACGGCACCATCATCGCCGTCAGCCACGACCGATTCTTTCTCGATAAGATCGCAAACCAAATGCTCTCGTTCGAGAGCGATGGAAGGGTACT
>DATLNN010000256.1:0-4618 GCA_035536695.1 Pyrinomonadaceae bacterium
GAGTGTTCCGCCCTTACTTACGTGCGGGCTTGCGCCTTATCGTCGCCGATACGCCTCCATGGCTTCAGCGGCCCCGGCGTGCATGATCTCGGGTTTGTGATACTTCCAGTGCTTTTCAAACTCCTCGTCTGACATTTCCGCCAGCTCCGAGCGGGTTTTTTGCTTCAAATATTCTTCAGCCCACGCCCTCGTGTCCATATCTTTATTCAACGCCGTACGCGCGCCGTGCATCAAATTGTCGCGTTCCATTTATCTTTCTCCGTATGTTACTTTCAAGGTATCAGGCAATATTATGGGAGTTGTTTTGAAGTCATTTTTTACAGCCTTACTTTTCATCTTATCATTCCTACCGTCGGCAGGGCTCGCGCAGGCGAGGCAGCCGGCTGGCGCCTCCACGGCGGTGGCCCCGAAGCTGGCGTATGAGATCCCGATCGTTACGAAAACTTTGGCGAATGGCCTTGAGATCATAGTGCTTCCGGATTCGTCAGTGCCGCTTGTGACGGTTGAGCTGGCCGTTCGGAACGGCTCATTCACTGAGCCGCCGGAGCTGAACGGACTCTCGCATTTGTACGAGCACATGTTTTTCAAGACAAACCGCGCAACTTCGATCTATCGATGCGAACGATACCAGTTTGTTAATCCGAGGGCATTTCAGCAGCTCGGATGCATGGGCGAGCTCAAATTCAGAGACGCTGTCAAAGACTGGAAATATATGGGGCAGATCGACCAACTTGGGATCGTCAATAACGGTACGACGCGAGAAGAGGTTGTGCAGTACTATTTCACGACGACCAGCCCAAACATCCTGCCGGCGATGAAATTCATCAAGGATGCTGCCCGGTTTCCGGTGTTTGATGCAGAAGAATTTGCGCGCGAAAAAGAGATCGTCCTAGGCGAGCTCGAACGCAACATGTCGCAGCCCGGCTCTTACTTGAATCAAGCCTCGCTGGACAAACTTTTTTATAAATACCCGACTCGAAAAAGCCCCGGCGGTACCCGCGAGACTGTCGCGGCGGCGACCACCGAACAGATGCGCCTCATCCAGTCGCGTTACTACGTGCCGAACAATTCGGCGCTTGTTATCACCGGCGATGTTAAACCAAGCGAGATCTTCAAACTCGGCGAGGAGCTTTTCGGCGACTGGGCACGAGGCGAGGATCCGTTTAAGAAATTCCCGATCGTGGAGCATCCGCCACTGACAAAGAGCGAAGGGGCGATCGTCAGCCAGCCCGTTCAGAGCGTATTTGTACAGGTTAGCTGGCAGGGCCCGTCCATCGGGGTCGATGATGCGGCGACGTATGCGGCCGATGTGTTTTCGTTTATTATCCGTCAGCCAGACTCGCGTTTTCAGCGTACGATGGTCGATTCGGGCCTTACGACGGGTACGAATCTTGGTTACTATACTCAACGAAATGTCGGACCGATCCAGGCGGTCCTTTCGACGACACCCGAAAAAGCAAAGGCCGCGGTGAAAGCGCTGTATGCCGAGATAGCCCAATTCGACAAACCCGGTTATTACACTGACGAAGAGCTTGAAAACGCCAAGACGCTGCTCGAGGCGGACGATCTGTATGGCCGCGAGAAGCTCAGCGAGTATAGCCACACGCTTAGCTTTTGGTGGTCGACGACCGGAATCGACTATTTCCGCGGCTATCATAAGAACCTCCGGGCGACGACCCGTGCGGATATATCCAAATACATCCGGACGTATATTCAAAACAAACCGCACATAGGTTTGGCCCTGATATCACCCGAACAACAGGCCATCGCAAACCTGACCGCAGAAGACCTCATCGGAGGCAAGCAATAATGAAGTTACAAAATCGCATTTCGACTCTTGGCCTGCTCCTATTGCTTTGTTTGACCTCGGTCCCGTTCGCATCTGGACAAGCCGCCGCTACTCAGGCCAGCTTGATCTCCGAGTTTGACGTAAACGGGATGAAGGTGCTGATCAAGCGTCGGTCCGGTACGCCGACGGTTGCGGCCGGCCTGTTCATTCGCGGCGGCGTTCGCAACACGACGGCCGAGAATGCCGGGATCGAGAATTTTGCTCTTTCCGCCGCCGTCGAGGGCAGCAAATCGTTTCCAAAACAAAAGTTGCGAAAAGAAACCTCGCGCGCCGGGACCATGATATCCGCGGGTGCCAGTTATGATTTCAGCGCGTTCTCGCTGATCTCCACGAAACCAAATTTTGACGATGCATGGCAGATCTTTGTGGATGTAGCCCTCAATCCTACGTTCGCCCCGGCCGACGTCGAACGCGTCCGTGAAAACATGCTGACTGCGTTGAGGTCCGAGGCGGATACGCCTGAAGGCTCGCTCGAACTCGCCTACAAGAAGACCGTCTATTCCGGTCATCCGTACGCCAACGGGCCCGAGGGCACGGCAGCAAATGTCGCGAGAATTAAACCGTCGGATCTGGCCGCCTATCACAAGAACCTTATGCAGACCTCGCGGCTGCTGCTCGTTGTCGTCGGCGATGTAGAGCCGGCGGTCCTGCAAAAACGGATCGCGACCTCGTTTGGCGGCGTGCCCCGCGGAACATATAAGGAGTCGCCTCTGCCGGTCATCCCATTTACGAAACCAAGCGTCGACGTGACCTCTAAATCCGTTCAGACGGATTATGTAAAAGGAACGTTCGCGGCCCCGTCCATTCGCGATGAGGATTACCATGCCATGCGGGCGGCAATGACGATCCTGCAGACAAAGGTGTTTCAGGAAGTCAGGGTCAAGCGGAATCTTAGCTATGCCCCGGACGCGACGCTCGACGAAAGGTCGGCAAATACAGCATCCATATCCGTCTCATCAGTGAATCCAAACGAATCAGTCAGTCTCATGCTCGACGAGATCAAGAAGCTGAAGCAAGAGACGATCAACGAGGAAGAAATTGGCCACATGGCCGGATTCTTTCTGACGACGCATTATCTAAAGCTGGAAACGAACGCGGCGCAGGTCGCTGATCTTGCTCAGTACGAGTTGATCGGTGGCGGCTGGCGGAAATCGCTGGAGTTTTTGGACCGCATACGCCGCGTTAAACCGTCCGAGATCCAGGCCGTAGCGAATAAATATATGAAGAACCTACGTTTTGTCGTAGTAGGTAACCCGTCCTCTATCAGCAACTCGATATTCCTTCAAAGCTAGGTCAGAACCGCATACGCTAATACGCGCGCCACGCATGAAGATATGAGTTGATCGTCAAGAACGCCGACGGAACTCACTCCATCGGCGCTCTCTCATTAGCTGACTTACTGGCCGCCCGCTAACGCAGGCGGTTCCGACCTATCGGCCGTCCGGCTTCTTCCCCCGCTCAGGCCGGGCGGCTGGGGGATTGTCCGGTTTTGGCTCCGGTTTGGGCTCAGTCTTTTGAGGGGCCGGACTCCGTTGGGGCTCACGCGCGGGCGGCGGATCGTTACGCGGTTTCTCGGTCCTGGGAGGCGGTTCGTAACGCGGCACATCGCGGACCGGCGGCGGATCGTAGCGCGGTGTGCGGTCTTTGGGTTCCTCCCGCACTCGTGGAACCGGCGGAGCCGTGTATACCGGTTCTCTCGCCGGACGTTCGTCGGTGGGGTTCTTCACCACCGACTGACGATCGACGGCTCCGGTTTGCCGCACCGGCCGAGGGTCGCCGGTCGCCGGGGGCGGATTCTGGATCACAAGCGGCGTCCGGCCGCCGAACACACGCGTGTTGCGCAGTTCGTCGTCCATAGCGATACCGCTTTTTCGCGGCGCAGCACCTGACTTGGCCTGAATATCGGCCAGGTCTAACCTCGGACGCCCGCTCTTTATCTCCTGCGTGATCTTGCCGCTCACATCGGAACGGCTTGGCAGCGCGTGCGGCGTGTCCGGGCCTTTGCTGGCGATAAATGCCCTGGCCGCGCCGGCGGGCAGCGGACGGTTTCCCTTGGTCCGCGTTCCAAACTCATCCTTGCTAACAGCGACTACCGCTCCCGGCGGGACGTTGACGTCCGCGGGCTGTCTGCCGGTGGGCCTGACGCCGTTTGGTATGGCCGGAACAAGTGTTGGCGAGACCGCGCCGCCGCCGGGCCGATCATTATTACGTCTCAAGCCGCGATTGTAGCCGTTATAGTTGTTATAACGGTGGCGATAGCCGAGCGGATACCAGCAGACGTTATTGTTAAAAATGTTGATCACGACCAAAGCGGGCCGCCACCAGCTGCGGGCCGGGCGATAGTAACTGTAGGGTGACCAGACCCAATAGCCGCTATTCCAGATCCAGCGGCCGTGATGGTAGGTTGCCCAGCCCCATGGCTCGTCATTGACCCAGGTCCAGCCGTATGGCGCCAGCCAGCGCCAGTGTCCATAGCGGTAAGGCGACCAATCGGCATAATGGCTTATCGAAGCGCGATGGGGCCGCCAGACATAGCCGTAGTCTCTCGTGTGAACCCACGCGCCGTGATCATTCAGGTCATCCGCACCATATATATCCCGATCATAATATTGATCGTAATAGGCGTCGCGCAGCCGCTTTGCAATAACAGAGTCCCGGTCGGAGGACCACTCGTCAAACTCGTCGACAACCCGTGCCGCCGCGACAGTCTCCCATTCGCCGGCGGTCGGCCCGTCGATATAGATCCGTGAGCTGCGGCCGTTCTTTAGC
>DATLNN010000257.1:0-6078 GCA_035536695.1 Pyrinomonadaceae bacterium
GCTATACGCGTGTCGGGCGCGGTGAGGCCGGCGAACTCAAATCGAATATTTCCCGTGGTAATGCCCCGGTTCAGATAGTCCGCAAGATCGTCAAAACCCGCGGGTATCACAGGTGCGTTAGTATTAGTTTCGCGCCAGAGCCTGATCGTACGATTAAATGTCAAGTTCGCCTCGAAGGCCAGCCCCTTGAACAGCTCACGTTCAAATCCGACGTTAAACTGGTAGCTCTCGGGGATCTGTAGATTCGGGTCGAGGCTGCGGAAAAAGCTGTTGTTATTGAGCCCGGCGGCAGTGTACTGCTGTACGAGCGGATGCTCGGGTGTTAGAACGGCGGGAAACAGGTCGCTCAACGCCCTGAGATAAACGTCACGGGCGTTGCCCGTCGTCGAGACACGGTTAGTGTCGAATATGATCTCGTTCAGTCCACGATTATAGTCGTCAACCGTCCTCAGCAGCACGCGATTGTAAAAGATGCCGGCGCCAGCGCGAATGACGCCCTTGTCATCCTTGAAAGGTGAATACGCAACACCGATCCGGGGTCCGAAGTTGTTCTCGTCATCAACGACCTTCTCTCGCTCGTACCTCAGCCCGAAATTGATCGTCAGTCTGCTCGTGGGCTTCCAGTCATCCTGGCCAAAGACGCCAAAATAGTCGTTGGTAATGTCCGAATTGGTAAAAAAGTTATGCCTGTATCGCTGAACGCACCCCCGCGGGAACGAGTTGACGCCGCCGCGGATTCGGGGGTTGGTGGCGCTGTTGGGCAACGCCGGGTTTGTCAGACACTGCGGAACAGTTGTCGTAGCCAGTGGATCAGCAAAACTGTATGTGCCGCTTGCGTCCGTCAGATCGATAAACGTCGAGTCAACCCGTTGAAAATCAAATCCGAACCTGAGCGAGTGGGCCCCGGCAAGAAAGGTGAACGTGTCTTGAAATTGAAGCCTGTCTTCTTTGCGGTCCGAGGTGCCGAGCGTCGACGATCCAGCGGTCAACGTTGTATTGAACGTAAGGCCTGGCTCGCGGAAACTGATCAGTACCACTGGATTCTCTTCCTGCCCGGTCGAGACGAAATCCGGTTCAAGTTTTGAGTGTTGAAAGCGAAACTGGTTGATCGCTTTCGCACTAATGACATAGTTGTAGGTGAGGTTAATGGCGTCCGTACGGGAACGCTTCCCTATCAACGATTCGGACAACCGGTTGCCGCCGTTGAACTGGCGAAGATCGTTTGTTTTGCCAAATTGATAGGCCAATGTGATGGAATGCGAATTGTTGAAATTATGATCGCCGCGGGCGGTAAATCTGTGTATCTTTCGCGGTGTATCAGACCCTGAAACAAAACGCCCGAGCAAACTGCCAAAATCGGTTATCGTGTCTGTCGTCGATCCTTGGGGCAGAGCGAAGCGAGGGTTCGTCGCAAGGGGAATAAAGGTGTCGGTTATCGTCGTGTCAAAGGTATGGTCATACTCGTACGAAGTATAGAAGGACGTCTTGTTCTTGAAGTAACCAACCGGGATCGGACCCCCGAAAGTGAACCCCGGAATATTCTGCTGCAGCGGAAATCTCGGTACGCCGCGGCGATTATTGCTCCACGTGTTGGCGTTCATACTCTCGTCGCTAAAGAAATAGAACACACGGCCTCGAAATTTCCTGGTGCCTGCCCGCGTTCTTATGTTTACGCGTCCCCCGGAAGCCCGGCCGTATTCGGCCGAGAACTGATTCGTAATGACCTGGACCTCGTCAATCGACTCGACGGACGGCTGAAATCTTATTCCGGCGACACGATCGTCGTTGTTGTCGAATCCGTCGATCGTAATGTTATTTGAGTAAGCCGCTCCGCCGGATAGAGCGAAAACCCCGCCCTCGATCAACCCGCTGCTCGGGGCCGTTGCGGTGCGGCCGCCTTTATCAAACGACAGATCACGCACCGATAAAGGCTCTTCGGTTACTCCGCCCAAGGTAAAAACCAGATCGAGCGCGTCGCGATTGGTATTCGGCAATTCTTCGATCTCGCGTTGAGCGACAGTACCGCCCACGATCGTTCGCGAGGTGTCGACTATCGGGGCGTCGTCCGCGGTGATCGTCACGGTTTGCTCTGCGCGAACATCGGCTGGCGCAAGTTTGAAATCGCGCTGTACATTTTGTGCCGAGAGGGTCTGAAATTCGGGTGTTTCCTGAATGCCGAAGCCCGTCGCCGCAGCCCTGATCTTATAAATCCCCGGTTTTAATTCGACGATCCGGTAACGACCTTCAGCGTCAGTCGTCGCGCTCCGTTCGACGCCGAGCAGGGCGGATACGGCTGTAACAGTCGCGCCGGGGATCGCCAGCCCGTTAGAATCCGTTAGCTTACCCGACATCGTAACGTCGTCGAGGTCCTGGGCGACGATGGCAAAAGAAAGAAAGACGAGGGCCAGCAAAAATCCCGCAGTGCGAGAAAGAGTACTTCTATACATTAAACTTCTCCAAAAATGCTCTGAAACATTGACTGATTTTAGAGAATCGTATCGTAACGGAGGAGCGAACGCAATGTAAACGAGGGGCCGGCGACAAGGTACGCTGAGTCGAAAACCCGGGTCATTCCGCCTCCGGTGAGTCGCGACCGGCGCGTGTCATGCGAATGCGGGATATCGGAATCAAGGCTTCGGTCGATGAAAAAGCCTCGCTTTGGCGAGAGAACTCACTTGCGTGCGTTTTCAGATACTCGAAAAACTGCTCGAATTCGCGCTGCATCTGGGCCATTTTTGCCCGCATATTGAGGATGATCTCGACCCCTGCCAGATTTACACCGAGCTCGCGGGTCAGCGAGAGAATGATCTCCAGCCGCTCGAGATCGGAATCTTCGTACAAGCGAGTATTTCCCACCGATCGCGAGGGAAGAAGCAGCCCCTCGCGTTCATAGAGACGCAAGGTCTGCGGGTGGATGTCGTACAGCTCCGCAACCGCACTGATCGTGTAGGTTTTTACTCGCTTTTTCATCCTGTCAAAGCGGGCGGTTGAATTCAAGCTATCGAAAAAACCTTTAATGGGCGTTCAACCATCCGCTACCGCAGCTGGTTCTGACTTATTCCAGCCCGATCGTCCGACGTGGGTTTTCGGGATTTAGCTTTTCAAACTGCCGTAATACTTCCTTGGTTTCCTCCGATATCACCCGCGGCAGCGTGATCTTAACCTCGACAAACTGGTCGCCCCGCAGGCTCGGGTTTCTTAATGACGGAAACCCGCGCTCTCTAAGGCGAAACTTCTGCCCCGACTCTGTCCCCGAAGGAATTTTTAGATGGGCCTTGCCCTCGACCGTCGGGACCTCGATCTTCGTTCCCAACGCTGCTTCTGAAACGGTGATCGGCACCGTTATATAAACATTATCGCCTTTACGCTCAAGGAACTTATGCTTTCCGACATTGGTGAGAATGAACAGATCGCCCGGCTCCGCACCTAGTCGCCCGCCGTGGCCTTTCTTTGGAATGCGCACCCGCGAACCCGTGTCGACGCCGGCGGGAATTCGTATCTTGACCTGCTCGGCCTTTGGTGTGACACCTTTCCCTTTACAAAGTGAACATGGCTCGCGGCGACGGCCGGTCCCTTCGCAATCAGGACAGGTCTGAGAGAACTGAAGCCGTCCGCCCGTCCGCATTACCTGGCCGGATCCCTTGCAGGAGGGGCACTGCACGACAGGTCCGCCCGTGTCGCCCGCGCCCTGACACCGAGAACACTGCTCGCTGCGGTTTACGGTGATGTTGGTCGTTAGGCCCGTAAAAGCCTCTTCAAAACTCAACGCCAGCGGGATCTCGATGTCGCGCCCTTTCTTAGGCAGCGGGCGGGGCGGTTCCGGCTGTGCGGTCGTTCGAGCTCCGCCGCCGCCGCCGAAAAGATCGGAGAAAATATCGCGAAAGCTCGACCCGCCGCTAGACGACCCTGGTGTACCTGAGAAATCAAATCCTGAAAAATCGAACCCGCCCGGTCCACCCGCGGCCGTTCCGGCCGAAAACGGTGAGTCGGCGTCGAGATTGTCCGCATAATATCCGAACCGGTCGAAAACCTTACGCTTCTTGTCGTCTGATAGAACGTCATAGGCCTCCTGGACCTCTTTGAACTTGTCCTCAGACACCTTATCATTCGGATTTACATCAGGATGATGCTTGCGCGCCAATCGGCGGTACGATTTCTTGATCTCGTCCGCTTTAGCGTCTTTTTTGACGCCGAGTATGTTGTAGTAGTCTTTTTTGGCCACTTAATCTTCGAATGCGAAAGCAAGCCAGATGTGAAAAAGAGCGGCTACTTTATTTCACCGCTCATTTTTTATACCACGACGAGCGTCAGACACTAGTCCTTCTTCTCTTCCTCGACATCGACATACTCCGCGTCGATGACGTCACCTTCGTCTGACGCGGTCGTCGAGCCCCCTTCGCCGCCGGCTGAGGCCGACGACGCCTGTTCCGCGGCCCCTGAATCCGCCGACGGCGGAGGTGTCTGGCTGTATACCGCCTCGGCGAGCTTATGCGACGCGGTCTGCAAACGGTCAAATGCGTTGTTCATAGCATCGACATCTTCCCCGCCAAGGGCCGTCCTCGAATCGGCGATGGCGGCCTCGAGCTCGCCCGAAGCAGTTGCATCAAGTTTGTCCTTGTGCTCGCTGAACGTCTTCTCGACGCTGTAAACAAGACCGTCGAGACGATTGCGGGCCTCAATCGCTGCTTTCTTCTTTTCGTCCTCGCCGGCGTGAGCCTCGGCGTCCTTCATCATTTTGTCGATCTCTTCTTTCGACAAACCCGACGAAGCCGTGATCGTTATCTTCTGCTCACGTCCAGTGCCGACGTCCTTGGCAGACACGTTGACGATGCCGTTGGCGTCAATGTCGAATGTCACCTCGACCTGTGGGACACCTCGCGGTGCCGGCGGAATGCCCACCAGATGAAACTTGCCGAGCGTCTTATTGTCCGACGCCATGGGCCTTTCACCCTGCAGTACGTGGACCTCGACCGACGTCTGATTGTCCGACGCTGTCGAGAAGATCTCCGATTTGCGTGTCGGGATGGTCGTGTTCTTCTGTATCATCGGCGTGGCCACCCCGCCCAGAGTCTCGATGCCGAGGCTTAGGGGCGTTACGTCGAGTAGTAGAATGTCCGTCTTGTCCCCGCCAAGAACACCTGCCTGGACGGCGGCACCGAGGGCGACCACCTCGTCGGGGTTGACCGATTTATTCGGCTCTTTTCCAAAGAAGCCCTTCACCATCTCCTGGACCTTGGGAATACGCGTCGAACCGCCAACAAGCACGATCTCCTCGATGTTTTTCGCCTCGAGATTCGCATCCTTGATCGCCTGCTCGACGGGGGGCATCAGCCTTTTGAGTACGGGCTCGACCAGCTGTTCAAATTTGGAACGCGTCAATTTCATGACCAGATGCTTCGGGCCCGAGGCGTCGGCCGTGACGAAAGGCAGGTTGATCTCGGTCTCCATCGCGGACGAAAGCTCTACCTTGGCCTTTTCGCCCGCTTCTTTCAGCCGCTGAAGGGCCATTTTGTCGTTGTGCAGGTCGATGCCCTGGTCTTTTTTGAACTCATCGATGATCCAGCCGACCAGCACTTCGTCGATATCGTCACCGCCCAGGTGCGTGTCGCCGTTTGTCGATTTCACCTCGACGACCCCTTCGCCCACCTCGAGGATCGATATATCGAACGTACCGCCGCCAAAGTCGAACACGGCGATCGTCTCGTCCTTTTTCTTGTCAAGACCGTACGCCAAAGCGGCCGCCGTCGGCTCGTTGACGATACGCAAAACTTCCAAACCGGCAACCTTACCGGCATCTTTGGTCGCCTGACGCTGGGCGTCGTTAAAGTAAGCGGGCACCGTGATTACGGCCTTCTCAACCTTAGCGCCCAAATAGTCCTCGGCCGACTGCTTCAATTTCTGAAGCACCATCGCTGCTATCTCCGGCGGGCTGTACTGCTTGCCGTCGGCGACAATGCGAACATCGCCATTCGAGGCCTTTTCGACCTTGTACGGCACCTGCTTGATCTCACCCGGGATCTCGTCATACTTGCGGCCCATAAACCGCTTGATCGAATAAAGCGTGTTCTCAGGGTTCGT
>DATLNN010000258.1:0-8128 GCA_035536695.1 Pyrinomonadaceae bacterium
GTCGAGCAATTGATAGTCGAACTGACGGGCGCCGAGGACGCGCTGATCGTCAACAACTGCGTCGCGGCGGCGTTCTTTGTTCTCAAGGCATTTGCCGATGGCGGCGAGGTCATTGTCTCGCGCGGTGAACTGGTCGAGATCGGCGGCGATTTTCGTGTGCCTGATGTGCTGGCCCAATCTGGAGCCGCCCTTCGCGAGATCGGGACGACGAATCGGACAAAGCTTGCCGATTATGAAAGGGCGATCGGCGAGCGAACACGGGTGCTGCTTCGGGTTCATCCGTCCAATTATAGGATCGTTGGCTTTACCGCCGCGCCGGCCCTATCAGAACTGTCGGCCCTTGCTCGCAAAAATGATCTTCTTCTCTATGAGGACATCGGGTCGGGGGCGCTGATCGATCTCGCGCGGCGAGGGATCGCGGATGAGCCCGTGGTCTCGGCCTCACTGGCCGCCGGTGTCGATGTCGTGACGTTTAGCGGCGACAAGCTGCTCGGCGGGCCTCAAGCCGGGATAATCGCGGGACGCTCCGCCGTAATCAAGCGCCTTCGCGGTCACCCGCTATACCGGGCTCTGCGTGTCGATAAACTTATCTACGCGGCGCTCGAATCAACACTGCTCGCATATCGCCGCGGCACACCGGACGAGATACCGGTAGTACTTATGTTGTCCATGACCAAGCAGGAGATCAGGGATCGTGTTGAAATGTTCGCTAAACGCGTGGCCGAAGGTCGTGACGACGATAATTTGAATCTCGAAACGCGTGACGATTTTTCAGCGATAGGCGGCGGAGCGGCGCCGGTAACCCGTCTCGAAACGACACTCGTGGCTCTGTCGCATCGGAACATGAGCACATCCCGGCTCGAAAAGAAGCTTCGGGACGCGGATCCGGCCGTGGTTGCTCGTATTCTGGACGACCGAGTGGTCCTTGATCTGCGAACCGTCGCCGAAAGCGAGGAGAACGAGCTGTTAGCAGCTCTTGTCGCGCTGTGATATCCCATATTCGCTGGGATCTTTCCTTTCTTCTTTTCTATCCTTTGCATTCTTTGCGGCTCTGCGTGAACGCTTTTTGCACGCAACCCCGCTAAGCCGCAAAGAAACCGCAAAGGTATTTACGTCAGTTTTTCATAATGGGTCGGCCGTTGGCCGCCGCAAAAAGCCGCATAAAATCGACTAGAGCCTCGACCCCTTCAAGCGGGAATGCGTTGTAAATCGATGCGCGAATACCGCCTACTGACCGGTGTCCCGCGAGCCCGTCCATGTCAAGCTTGCGAGCCTCATTGACAAATTGTTTTTCCAATTCTTGCGACGGCAGGCGAAATGTGACGTTCATTGCCGATCGTGCATCGCGCTTCGCGTGGCCGCGATAAAACCCCTCAGAACGGTCGATCGCATCATAAAGAATAGCCGCTTTTTCTTCGTTCTTCGTTCGCATTATCTCGAGGCCACCCTGATCGCGGAGCCATTCACACACCAGGTGGGTCATGTAGATGCCCCATGTATTAGGCGTGTTAAGCATTGAGCCATGCTCGGCGTAAAGTCTATAGTCCAGCATCGAGGGCAGGCCGTCGCGTGCGCGGTCGAGAAGGTCGACTCGAATAATGACCAGGGTCACGCCGCTCGGTCCAATATTTTTCTGCGCCCCGGCATAAACAAGAGCGTATTTTTCAATATCGATTGGTTTTGACAGAATGTTTGACGAGGCATCGCATACTACCGGGATCGGACCGCCATCGAGGTCATATTTGAACTCCACGCCGTGGATCGTTTCATTCGATGTGTAATGGATATACCTGGCGTCGGGCGTAAAGGTTAAAGCATCCACCTCTGGGATCGATCGAAAGCCGCTCGCCGCGGACGAAAAGCCCGCCACCGCTGTGCCGAATCGCCGCGCTTCCCTCAGGACCTTTTCGCCCCACGCACCTGTGATGACATAATCAGCTTTTTCTCCACTGGCGAGAAAACTCATCGGCACCATCGCGAATTGAAGCGTAGCCCCGCCCTGCAGAAACAGGATCTGATAATTTGACGGCACCTCTAAAAGGCCCCGAATGCCGCTCCGTGCCGACTCCAAAACCTCCCCAAACGCCGCCGAGCGATGGCTCATCTCCATCACGCTCATGGCTGCATCGCCAAGCGACATCATCTCGTCCCGGGCCCTCTCAAGTACCGCCACTGGCAGCGTAGCCGGCCCGGCACTGAAGTTGTAAATTCGTTTCTGTATGCTTTTACTCCCTAAACCGGATCAAAATCATAAGATAGCATGGTGAGTCCGACGAGCGGCGATGAATCAATCCACCCTGCGACATAAAGTTTGGTCTTGCGCTACGTACCAGGGCTTCTCTTCTCGGCTGTGTTGGGTGTTCCGCCCGCAACTTACGTGCGTGCTTTTGCCTGGCCGCGGCGTCGATCGAAGAATATGGACAACGTGCTGCGTTTGTTTAGATATTTGCTGTCTTTTGGTTTAGACTGTAGAGAAAATAACAAACTCTTTTTTGCGGCTTCGCATCCTAGAATCGCCAAAAGGGGTAGTTAGACAGTCGGAGGATCATCATGTTTCGAAAGTCAGCCATTTTGTTTTTCATTGTCGGTGCTCTCAGTCTCGCGGGCGGCGTCTCGGTCGTTGCCCAGCACGCGCCGGTTAGCGGTACGGTCGAGCTCCTTAAAGCCGACGGCACACGCGCGCCTGTGGCGGATGCGCTGATCGAGATCTATCGTACGGATATAAAAGGCGGATTTCCGTCGGTCAAAACGGGCAAGAAGGGCGAGTTCGCTATCGCTGGCATGCCGATCGGAGGTACATATACGTTTGCCGTTAGTGCACCCGAAGCCTCGCCGGCCATCGTTCCCAACATCAAGGCGGGTCAGGAAAAGCTTTTGATCACGGTGAGTCCGGGTACCGGTGCCAAATATTCTGAAGAACAGGCACGGCAGGGCGCGGTCCTTGCGACGACCGGCGGCCAACTGACTGAGGAGCAGAAAAAGGCTCAGGCCGAGTACGAGGCCAAGGTCAAGGATGTTACGTCAAAGAACGAAAAGATCAGCAAGGCAAATGAGATCATCGCGGCGTCCTTAAAGGCGGGAAATGAGGCCTATAACGCGAAGAATTACGACCTCGCCGTCGTTAAGTATGACGAGGGGATAGCGGCCGATCCGGATTATGTCGGGAGCGCCCCGACCTTTTATCTCAACCGCGGCATCGTGTTGGTTGCGAGGGCCGTTGACACGCATAACAAGTCGATCAGATCGGCCGATCCGAACGAACGGGTCGAGGGCGGGAACCGGGTCAGAAAAGATCTGGCGACCGCGGTCGACGGGTATGCAAAAGCCTGGACCCTGCTAAAGAACGCGCCAGCGACGGAACTTCCGGCTGCCGATTCCCAAACCAGGAGACTCGCCGTCTTAAAAAGCGCCGCGGATGCGTTTCAGAAAGCTGTTCGTACCGAGAGGATCGATCCGGCTCTTGTAGAAGCCGCCAAAGTATTGATCCCGGAAAGCATTGCCGCTGAAACCGATCCAGTGAAAAAGGCGGAGTTTCAAACCACGCTCGGAGACATCTACCGAGTGAACGCCGATTTTGATAATGCTATTGCGGAGTATCGCAAAGCGATCGAAATATTAAAGGACAGCCCGGACGCCCTGGCCGGGCTCGGCCTCTCGCTTGTCAATGTCGGGATCATCGCTAAGGACGAAGGCGACCAGAAGAAAGACAAGGCCCTAACGGATAAAGGCACGGCGCAAATGCAGGAAGGGTTGAATCTGCTGGGCGTATTCACCCAGGTTGCGCCAGATTCGCATCCGTTAAAAGCCAGCGTCAAAGAAACCACCGAGTACATGGCGGCTCAAAATAAGCTGACGCCGCAGAAAGTGGATACCAAGAAGAAAAGGCCATAAGCAACCGCGCGAGCTGGCGGCCTGCCGATATCAAGAACAGCAAATCAGGCCGGGACCTCGGAGCAGGCCCGGCTTTTTTCATGGACGTAACTATACGCAAGATCGAACCGGCGGACTTGCCGCATCTTGTTGATTTGCTCCGCGAGTTTGCCCAGTTTGAATATCTGACCGAGTATCATGAGGTCACCGAGGAGCGGCTTTTCGCAGCGATGTTCGATAGTAATGCAGTGGTCGAGGGTTTAATGGCCTTCGACAAAGCTGTTCCGATCGGCTACATGCTGTATTATCCGAGTTTTTCGAGCTTTCGCGGTCAGCGCGGATTGTATCTGGAAGATATATACATCAATGAAAAATACCGAGGCCGTGGGATCGGCGAGCGCTTGATAAGCAAGGTCGCGCGTATAGCCGCCGAGCGGGGCTCCGAAAGGCTGGATCTTCTTGTGCTTGACTGGAACGAGCGGGCAATGAAATTCTATGAAAGGCTCGGCGCGGTTCGCGACGATAGCGAGCGTCATCTTAAGTTTACCGATGAGGCCTTTCGGAGGCTGGCAGAATCGACCGCGTGAGGTGTCATAGGCTTTTTTGTCACAAACTATCGTGGTGCGGTGTTTCCCATCTGTAACGTATTTCTAGGTAAAAACTTTGGAGGTTTCCGATGAGGAAAAAAATAGGCGGTCTGGCATCGAGCCTTGGCGGCATTTTATTTATCGTGATCGTAATAGGTTCGTATGTCATCGTCGCGCAAGACGTAATTACGGGCGAATGGAAGTCCGAGAACTGGTCTTCGAAAAAAGATAGAGCGGACGACGGGAAAATACATCTCTCGTTCGAGAGGCGTAACGAACATGGCCGGAATCAGCACGGATCCAGCTTTGATTTCGCAGAACTTCAAGGCCTGACTCGCGAGAACGCGCAGAACGGGCGGGTCAATTTCCGGCTCGTCCGCGAGGCGGGAACGGTTGAATGTGAAGGCACATTCGTCGATGGCAAAGGCTCTGGAACTTTCCGGTTTACACCAAATGCCGGTTACATCAACGCGATGCGCGCCCGCGGCTTTGATTTCGAAAAGTCATCGCATAAGCAATCAAACAACGTGTCGGATCGGTTGCTCTCAGCCGCGCTTATCAATGTGACCACTGCCCTGGCCGATGATCTAAAGTCGGTCGATCTCGGACCACTCGATGTCGACGATCTTTTTAAGGCCGCGATCTTTAAGGTCGATTCGAAATTCATGGCCGAGATGAAAGCATCGGGTTTCCCGGGCCTGAAAATGGAGGACCTCGTAAAGGCCCGCATCTTCAAGATCGATGCCGACTTTGTCCGAAAGATCACTGAGATGGGATTCCCGACGAGGGATTTTGAGCAGCTGGTCAAATTCAGCATCTTTAAGGTCACACCCGAATACCTTACCGAATTGAAGACTGCCGGCTTTACCAATCTGACTTCCGAGGAGATCGTAAAGTTCCGCATCTTCAAGGTTACGCCGGAGCTTTTATCCGATCTGAGAAGCGAAGGTTTTACGAACCTGGGCGCCGAAGAGGTCGTCAAGTTTCGCATCTTTAACATTGACCGCGAATTCATTCGCCAGGCCAAGGCCGAGGACCCGAACGTCACGGTCGAGGAACTTGTCAGGATGAAGATCGGTGTTGGTCGGAAACGGTCGAATTAGAAAGGCCCGCGTGGTATGCAGAAGCCCTTACTTACGTGCGGGCTTCTGCATTCTGCTATTCAAACTGCTTTCGAAATTCCTCAAACATCTGCTTCAGGGCCTGGATATCCGAGCGCAGGTTGGTCACTTCTTCTTCCAGCTTTTCCATCCGGCCCGCGTCGGCGCCAGCATGTGAACGCGGGGCCGCTGCCGACGCGGCCAACGCATCGAGGTCGATATTGCCATACAAAAGATGAGCAAACCGAGCCTCTTTCTGGCCAGGCTGGACCGGCAGTTTCACCACGAGCGGGTCGTCGCGGCGGACGAGCCCGTCAATCGTTTCCTGCACCTCGCCCAACCCACTAAAAGAGTGGAGCCGCTCTGTTCTCCCCCGTAGCTCGCCCAGCGTCTGCGGCCCGCGAAGCATCAGCTCGCACATCACCGCCGTCTCAGATGGGTCGAGCTCATAAACGCTCGGCACCATATGCTTGTATTTCGGCACGCGGCTCGTGCTGCCGTAGAAGACGTACACGAGATTCCGGTCGCGGAGCCGCTCGACGGTGTCCGAGACCGTGCCTTCAGTGTAGGAAACGACCGGATCACGATTGCTCTTCTGATTGCAAGCGTTGGTCAGAGCATTGAGCGTCTGCGGGTAGTATTCTGGGGTGGTTAATTGTTTCTCAATTAGAGATCCGAGTATTCGGGCTTCGGTTTCGCTAAGTATTTCGGGCATAGAGCAACCAGATTTTTCAGTTTAATTCTATTAATCTACAATTTAGCAAGTGGATATACTAGTCGCACGCACGCCGGCCGATATCGAGCTTGCCTTTGGCCGCCTCGCCGGCGCCGCAGCCGTCGGGTGTGACACGGAGACATCGGGATTTGCGGCTCGCCACGCAAAGCTTTACTCGATCCAGTTCTCGGATGGCGACTTTAATGTGCTGGTTCCAACAAGTGAGGGCGTCTCGCCGGGGCGCCTTGCCAACATCCTCGCCAGCGATTCCATAGTAAAGATATTTCACAACGCAAAGTTCGATGTCGAATTCCTGACTGAAAACGGCCTCGCTGTCTCAAATGTTTTCGATACGATGATCGCTGAAAAGGTCCTGACGCGCGGGGCAAATCAATCGGCCTCGCTCGCTGAGACCCTCTACCGCTATTTCGCCGTCGATCTGGACAAATCGCAGCGCGCAAAATTTGGAAATAAGTGGAACGGCATATGGACGGATGCACTGGTGAACTACGCCCTTTCGGATGTGGTGCATCTGCCGCGACTGATGGCAGAGCAGACAGAATGGATGAAAAAACTGGACTTGCTCCCCGAATTTCACGATCAGATGTCCAAGGTCCGAACCGCCGGTGCAAGCGGCGGGTCAGGCGCCGAAACTACCTTGACGGTCTTCTGAGCCGCGCCGGTCCTCACTACCAGCGGTGATAAGCCGGATGACCTTCCTGAACAGCAACAAAGGTACCTCGACACGTCGCACACACCTTCTCGTCGGCAATCAATTCGGCTTCCACCGTTGCCCGGTCCGCAGTTGATTCCACTACTTTGGCCCGCAGGTGGATCAACGCATCGCTAGGCGTCGGCCGGCGCAATTTGACGTGAAAGTCAGCGGTGACTGTGCAATCGGGCTTGTCTTTGCCGTCACGTGTCATCAGGAAATACGCTGCCGTCCAGTTCGAATGACAATCGAGCAAAGCGCCGATGATGCCGCCGTTCAGCATCCCCGGAAATGCCTGATGATGCTTCTCGGCACGCCATTCGGCCACTACTTCGTTGCCCCTCGGATAGCTGTTGATATGCAGTCCTTGTGGGTTAGCCGGTCCGCAACCGAAGCAGATGCTATTTGGTGAGTACTTTTCTTGAAGGTATAAGACTTGCTCCATGTGGCGATTCTACATTTCATTCGAAATAAGTGAAAAGTGCTAAGGGAGAAGTTAAAAGTCGAAAGGGTCTACCTTATAACTTAACACCTAATCCTTTATCCCTTATTTCGGGGTTTGCCGTTTACCACAGAAATAACGTAAATTGAACCCGTCCATGCTGACACTACTTGCTCTCGTTTTCATAGTTTGGCTAGTCTTCGGCTACTTCGCTTATGGACGCTGGATCGCGCGCCAGTTCAAGCTCGACGACAGCCGCGAAACCCCGGCGAATAAGATAAATGACGGTGAAGACTTTGTGCCGGCGCAACGCTTTTACCTGTTCGGCCAGCATTTTTCGGCCATCGCCGCGGCTGGTCCGATCGCCGGACCGATCATCGCCTGCCAGGCCTGCGGCTGGATGCCCTGCCTGCTTTGGATTGCGCTCGGTGTTGTGCTCATCGGCGCGGTCCATGATTTTGCGGCGCTGGCGGCGTCGGTCAGGCACGGCGGGCGTTCCATAGCCGAGATCACTCGGGAGAGGCTCGGTACTCGCGGCGGAATCGCCATGATGATCTTCATCTGGATCGCGCTGGTGTATGTCATCGTCGCCTTCGCCGACATCACTTCAGGCAGTTTCGTAGGGAAGACCGAAGAGCTGGCGGGAGCCGCCGTGGCATTCAATCCCGGTGGAGCCGTCGCCGCCGCCAGCATCCTCTATCT
>DATLNN010000259.1:0-2421 GCA_035536695.1 Pyrinomonadaceae bacterium
GGAGCATCTAAGAAAGTAAGGTACTGCCGATCCCGACTTCCCTCTTGTTTCTTTGCGTCTTGCGTCTTTGCGGGCGATCTTTACTCTTCTTAGAAAGTTGAGATTATCGCGTGCGGAGAAAACCGCCAAGATTGTTATTTCGCAGTCCGGGCGTCTGCCCGTTGCGGATCGTACGTCCTGACCATGGCCTCATCCTCGATCTCGCCGCCTTTGCTCACGGGTATATCGGCCGGGTCGGCATATCTTAGCCCGCGCTCTTCACTATCAACGGCCTCCGGCGTAACTCGGAATTGGCCGGAAGTCGGCGGCACGTAGCCTGGATAATCGACTCGGGAATGATAGATGGCGACCAGCGATTTGATCATCGACTCGCGGATCTGCGTCAGTTCGCGCAATGTCAGGTCGCATTCGCCCAGCTGGTCATCCGCCACTATGGCGTCGATGATCTTTGTCACAATAAAGCGGATATTCTCCGGGTTTGGCTCGGCCAGCGAGCGTGCCCCGGCCTCGCACGAATCCGCGATCATCATTATCGCCGCCTCCTTGAACTGCGGTTTGGGACCCGGATAGCGAAAGTCGTTTTCCGAGATCTCATTCTCATCGACTGCCTCGGCCTGGGCTTTTTTTAAGAAGTAATGCAGCGTGCGGGTCCCGTGGTGTTGGGGAATAAAATCGACGATCCGCGACGGCAGGCCCATCTCGCGGCCGAGTTTTATCCCATAAGTAACATGGCTAATGATGATCTTTGCGCTTTGGGTCGGCTTGAGCCGGTCGTGGGGGTTTTTCGATAATTGATTCTCTACAAAATGTTCGGGTGCCGCGGTTTTCCCGATGTCGTGATAGAGCGCGCCGATGCGGGCGAGCAAGCCGTTGCCGCCAACGACGCGGCAGGCTTCCTCGGCCAGCTGTCCGACAGCGTGCGAATGCTGGTTCGTTCCCGGGGCCCGCAGGGCAAGCTGGCCCAATACCGGCAGATCGGCATTTGATAACTCAAGCAGCTTGACATCCGTGAGGATGCCAAACAGGTTCTCGCAAAACGGAAGAAAAACGGCGGTCACGGCGGCGGTGATAATGCCGCTGGCAAGGCCGCACGCAACGGCAAGGAGGACCGTGTTCAGGATGAACGGCTGCTGTGTATAGGCGATCATCCCGACGGCAAGGACCGCACTGGCGGCCCCGATCATGCTTCCCGCGATCGTCACTGTCTGCCGGCTTCGATACCGGCCGATCCCATAGACAGCAATCGATGAGGCTATAGCGGCGTAAACCGTGAATTCGAGCCCCCGCGGGGCGATAAAACCGGCAATGATCGCGTTGAGCATACCGGTAAAGAGCGCGGTCGGCCGGTCAGCCAGCAGCGTCATCAAGAGACTGCCCGCCGCGAAGGGAATCGCAAATGCCCACAGCGACGGGTCATTCATTGGTGCTTTTACATTCTGGACCGCGGTAAATTCGGCAAGCCGGAAGCATGCAGCAACGATTCCCGTTTGGACCACCACGACCGATCCCATGAGCGCAAACGTTTTGCCCGCAGACAAGGCCAGCCGCGGCAGTACGCCTCGATGCTGGGTAAACTTCCATGCGGCCCAGAACAGGGCCGTGATGAACAACAGGATGCCGCCAAACCGGTTAAGCTGGCGCGAGCGGTTCGCATAGCTGCGAACGGCGGCGATCTTTGCCAGGGCGTCGGGGGTGATGATATCGCCAGCATCCAGGATCTTCTGCCCACGTTTGAGCGAAATCGCCGGCGTTACAGTGTTTTCTACCGCACTCTGGCGCGCGGCGTTCGTTGCAACGCTGTCGTAAGAGATGCTCGGCTCCACTAGTATCTCGGCGGCTGTATAAAATGCCTCTACTTCCTTTGCAGAAAGGCTGCGTATGGAGGTGAGCCGCGATCGAAGTTTTTCGCGAGCGGCGGAGAGTGCGGTCCAGTTGCTTTCCGGCATAGCGACTGTTGAGCGAAGGTTTGGTTTCGCGCGATCCAAGACGAACACCTCGTTCTGAAAATATTGGCGATCCGAGTCGTCGTAGATATACCCCTCTGAACTCTCCCGTACCGCGCTCTGGACGGCATCAAGCTCATTGCGGCTGAAAGGCCGCGCGGCGAGCGTCTTACCAACCTCGGGGCCGCCGGCGCCCGTCCAGTGTACCTCGCCTTTAACATCCGAATTGGCCGCTTTGCGAGTGCCGCCGTCGATTTCGCCGTGCCGCTGCAGATTTTCCCACGCAGACCGAAAACCTTGCAGAGCCTGCTCAGCCTTATTCGATTCGTAGCGAAATATAGGCTTTACTTCGTCTCGCGCAGCACCTTTCAACCGCTCGGATTCTTCCGGGTCACTGAAATAGATATCGGCCGGCGCGACGATGCTTTCGCGCGCAATATCGCCTTCCGCATCGGTTTGTTCGAGCGATGAGCCCCAA
>DATLNN010000260.1:0-6401 GCA_035536695.1 Pyrinomonadaceae bacterium
GTATTCCAACACATGGAACCGCTTCATTCAAAAGCGCTTTCGCGCGGGTGAAGGCGCAAAAACCGTGACCAAGCTCACCGAGATACATCTCGGTGAAGACGAGTATTCACATTTCGTGATGTTCGAGGGGCGCGAGATCCGAAAGAACAGGTATTTTCACGAGGCGGATGGCGTGTCACGGTCGTTCGACGTGTACCTTGGGGCTCTTTGGGGGCTTCACACTGCGAAGGCCGAATTTGAGGCACGCGAGGCAATGGTTATTTTTTCGCCGCCGCCTTTTGCGGTGATCGAAGTTACCGGAAATGAATTCTTCGACGGCCGCAACCTGGTCGATCGGAGCTTTGCCGATGTTCAGGCCGAAGTGGCGTCAGGACGGCCTGCGTAAGCGGTAGACGAGGTGCTGACTACAGTTTCCTAGGCGGCAATGCGACGGCCCTTGTAAGAGAATCCCAGATCTGAAGATAGATCTTAGTTTCGCGCGGGATCAATGACGTCCAGTTCTCACCGCCGCGCTTTATGTATCCGGCGAGCTTTGCAGGGTTTGAGTTATATCCTGCCGCCATCAGATATTCCTGCGACGCAATACCCGTTTGAAGGGCTTCCATGACCGTCGGACTCGCGATCAGGTCGTTCCAGGTCATCTGCATGTAAAGCAGCATCGCCTGGCTGGCGTTGATGTGGTTCCTCATCCCCTCTACAAAGTCGGGCATCAGGGCTGCGTTCGGAAACCTCGCCCGCACCATCCGATACGTCGACGGGATCATCTGGACCATCCCACCCGCTCCTGCAGAGCTGACAGAATAGCGATACGTCTGCCCCTCATTTAACGCATACAGCGTAAAAATATCGTTATAAATATTCGGATGAAACTCGGTGCGAAAACGGTAATGATCGACGTGCTCGACCGTAGCAAGCCTTTCGGCAATATCCGCGATCTTGGGCTGAATAAAATAGCCCTTTGTGCGGAGTTGTTCGCGAGCGATGTCGATCGTGTTCGCCACATAAAACCTGCCCGCGTTAACGACCTCAGGCGTTATCAGCCCAGGATGGGTGGACATATAATAGGCCGTCTCAATGAAAAGGCCGCCCTTTTCGACCGGGTATTGGACAAGCAGCGGCAATTGAGCCTCGCCTCGATCGTTGTAAATTACCACCGGTGTGTTAACCCCGTTGGCCCGGATCGTCCGGGTTGTCATCTGGTGTCCATTCGACGAAAATGCCGATATCGTGGAATTCGCCGTAAGAAAGGCTTCCTTGCTGAGCACAATGTAGTCGATCTTTTCGTGGCGTTGGTCGTAATAAGCGATCCGCACCAGGGGCGTGATCGACATGGGCTCGCTCATCGCCGTCGTTAGCGGGCGGGTCTGCATTGTCCGCTTTGCCTCTGCGATCTTATTCTTTATCTGCGAAAAACTCAGGCCCTTGTAAGTGAGATTGCTGGCCTGGGAATTCGGCACAGGCACGCCCATCGGCGCCTTTACGGGCGGCGGAGATGGTGTGGCGGTCTTTGGGGACGGCATTGTGCTCGTAACCACAACCCGTTCCGACTGAGGCGAGGGCTGCGGAGCCTGAGCGAAAACGGGCAAAGTCAATGCGGTTGAAAGCAAAAGACTGAAGCAAATATTCTTTTTTTTCATTGCAGGCCGGTGATGGATCGCTCTCTGAGTTAAGCGCAGCGTTAAACACGTATAAGATTCTCGCAAATGCGGCATCGTTGTCAACCGTTTTTGAAAAAATTGTTGTATCTACAAACATTTGTTATAGGTCGATGATTTGTCAGGCCTCGCGTCGTAATGTAAAACTTACATTTGCCGCGCGCAGGCGGTTTCCTTCATGTTATGGATCTATTTGGTACCGATGGGATTCGCGGTGTCGCGGGCGAATTCCCACTCGATGAAACTACGGTAAACGTGATCGGAGCATCGCTCGCACGGCAGTGTCGTGAAAAATTTGGCCGACGGCCCCGGTTTGTATCCGGCCGCGACACCCGCGAATCCGGAGCATGGATCGAAGCAGCATTCCACGCAGGGGCCGTCGCCGAGGGAGCAACATGTGAGTCCGCGGCCGTGATCACAACGCCAGGGGTCGCATACTTGGCCCGTGCCCTTAATTTCGACGCCGGAATTGTCATCAGTGCATCGCACAATCCCTATGAGGACAACGGCATAAAGATCTTTTCGCCCACTGGCAAAAAGATTGACGAGGCGACTGAACATGCGATCGAAGTCGATATTGCCGCCGCGCGAAAGTCGATGTCGATCGATAAGACCGTGGACGCTGAGGCAAGAGCGGATGAATTCAAACATCAGTACGCTGAACACCTAAAGCACGAAGGCAACGGCTTCTCGCTGGGCGGTATGAAGCTTGTCATTGATTGCGCCAATGGGGCCGCATCGGACCTGGCTCCGGTAGTCTTTTCCGATCTTGGCGGCGATCTCGTCGTTATAAACTCTGAGCCGAACGGCCGTAACATAAACCTGAACTGCGGCTCGCTTCATCTCGATCAGCTCCAGGCTGAGGTGCGGCGGCAAGAGGCAGACATCGGCATCGCGTTCGACGGCGACGCCGATCGGGCCTTGTTCATTGACGAAAAAGGCCACAGTGTTGACGGAGACGCGACTCTGTGGATAATGGCCCGCTATCTTCAAGACCATGGCAAACTCGCAAATTCGACCGTTGTCGCGACGGTGATGAGCAACATTGGGCTCGAGATCGCACTCAGATCGAAAAGTATCGAGCTTTTGCGGACCGCCGTGGGTGACAAATATGTACTTGAAAAATTGATTGAGACGGGTTCGGAGATCGGCGGGGAGCAATCGGGCCACATTATTTTTCCCGAGATCAGCCTGGTCGGCGACGGTATGATGACCGCTCTGCTCGTGCTAAGGGCGATCAGCGAGCGGGGCCTCTCGCTTTCTGCCGCCAAAGAGGGATTTGTCGCGTACCCGCAGATCCTGCTAAACACCCGAGTGCGCGAGAAACGCCCCTTTAACGAGGTTGCGGACATTGCCGAGGCGGCCCGGACCGTTGAAGGCGAGCTTCATGGCGAAGGTAGATTGCTCCTTCGCTATTCGGGCACCGAAAACCTAGCCCGCGTTATGATCGAGGGCAAGGACCAGGCCGCTATCGAAATGCAGGCCCGCCGGCTGGCGTCGGTTATCGAAAAGGCACTCGGCTAATACATCCGGCAATGAGTCAGCAAAAGATCACCATCAAGACCGAGCGTGATTCGTCCGTTTACGAGATAACCATCGCACATGGACTGCTGAGTGCTGTCGGAAAATGGGCGCGTCAAAGTGTCGGCGGCGATACTGAACGCCTGCTCGTGGTCTCGAACGCCGCTATTTTCAAACTGTACGGAGCCGAGACCGCCGAGAGTCTCCGATCGGCCGGCTTTTCAGTCGATGTTTTTCTCATTAGAGATGGTGAACGTCACAAGACATTGCGGACGGCAGAACGGATCCTCAGGTTTCTGGCCGAATCCGGGCTCACCCGGACCGACGCCGTCGCTGCCCTCGGAGGCGGGGTTGTTGGCGATGTCGCAGGGTTTGCGGCCGCCCTTCATCTTCGGGGTATGGCCTTTCTGCAGATCCCTACCACGCTACTGTCCATGATCGACTCATCGGTTGGAGGCAAGACCGGTGTCAACTCTGTATTCGGTAAAAACATGATCGGCGCTTTTCATCAGCCGGCCGGTGTCTTGATCGACCCGTCCGTATTGAGAACCCTGCCGCGGCGTGAGATCGTCGCCGGCATGTGTGAGGCTATAAAGCAGGGAGCCATCGGCGGCAGGGGGCTTCTGGCACAGACTTCTCGGTTCTTGTCGGAGTTCCCTGTGGACAGTTGGCAGATCTCGCATGAGCTGCCGCAATTCCAAGCGGGCATCACCGAGGTTATCGCCGAACAGGTCAAGTTTAAAGCAAAGATCGTCGCCGCGGACGAGCGCGAATCCTCGTGGGCGTCGGGTACCCGTTCGCGCAAGATCCTCAATTTCGGCCATACGCTGGCCCACGCCCTGGAAAAGGTCACGGATTACAGATACTTCAAGCACGGAGAGGCGGTCGGCTACGGTATTTTGTTTGCCGCCGAGCTATCAAAAAAGCTTGAATTATCTGATGAAAAAGATGTAGAATTGTTGAACGACGTTGTGCAGAGCGCCGGGCAACTTCCGCCTCTAACAGACATCGGTCATGACAAAGTTCTTGAGGCCTTCAAGTTTGATAAGAAAAATTTGTCCGGTTCGCTTCAATTCGTGCTTATCAAAGGCATCGGAAAGCCGGTGATAATCAGCGAAAAAGACATCCCACCCGGCGCGATCAAGAAGGTACTGAGAAAATTCCTGCAGCAACGGTCCTGACCACCGATCAGGTCAAGGAGTAATCCAAAATAAGTAATGCTTTAAACGATCGACACACCGAACGCGGCGGGGCGGGCGTAAAGTTTCTTTGTATATCCGGCCACGCCGGTTACAACTATGTACCGGTCGCCTATAACGCCGAAAGAGTCAAGACGGAAATGAATACCGCAGCCCTGCAGGGGATGGCCCTTTCCGGGTAAACTGAACGTGATCGAGAATGTAAAGTCGCGTCTGCAGAGGACTTCGCCCAGAACAATGTTCCTGCCGACGTGGTGCTGGATGTAAAACAGTCCGGAAATATTCTTACGGCCCGCGTCGCCTACGTGAAACAGGTCGACCTGCTCCCTTTCGGCATATATCAGTATCCCTACGTCTTTGACCATACCGCAACACCCACCGGCTTCCTGTTGAAGTAAAATAACGAGATTCGCTAGTGAACTGGCGGAGCGTTCGGAGTTCCGGCTTTAGCGCCGCGCGCTGCCAGCTGAAGCTGGAACTTCGCCTACTCGTGAGCTCCCCGCTACGCGGCAGCCAATAGCTGTTGAATCTTTAACGGCTGGATCTGGACAAGCGATTCAGGCGCGTCGGCAAGCCATGTGGTGGGACAGACCCCGCAGGTCGTACACTTTTCGACCGCCGGACACGGAAGGCTTGAGAGCGATTCGAGTGCTTTTTCGTGCTCGGTCTTGAGAAACTCAAAGGACAACCCTGAATCGACGATCGACCAGGGCAGAAACTCGTCATAGTCGCGATCGCGTGAGGTATGAAAGGCGGCGTCGACCCCGGTTTCGCGCAGGGCCCGATTGAGATCGCCGCCAAAACGCGCCGCGGCGTCAATGACCTTTGACACCGTCCTATCGCCCGACGAATACAGGGCCTGCTCGTGGGCGATGCGGGCTGACATAAACCGGACCTCGACGTTGGGTATCTTGCTCAGGCCTTTGCAGACGTATTTTATCCGCCTCTTTAATTCCCTCTCGTCGCAGATCGCGTCCCATTGCAGCGGCGTGTTGGGTTTCGGTACCAGGCCATTTAGCGATGGGATGATCTTGCCTGCACGGCCGAATTTCTTCCCGGCCTCAAGCATTCGGTCTTTGATCCTTTCAACAAGCACGAACATCTCATCCAGGTCCTCATCCGTCTCCGTCGGCAGCCCGACCATCATATAAAGTTTGACGGTCAACATACCGCGGTCGAAAACGGCCCCGCAAATATCGACGATCTCGTCGTTTGTCAGATTCTTGTTAATGACACGACGGAGCCGGTCCGAACCGGTTTCCGGAGCGACGGCTATCTGTTGGTCGCGTGACTCGACGAGCGCGTCGAGCAGCTCGTCCGATATCTGATCAAGACGCAGCGACGAGACGGAAATGCGGTAGTCCATCGCTCGGAGCTCGCTGAGGATGGTCGAAATTTCCGGGTGATCGCAGACAGCGGTCGAGACAAGGCCGATCTTATTGGTCTTATGCCGCCACTCGCGAGCCTTGGCGAGGATGTCTTTAGCGGGCACGACCCGCGGCGGGTAATAGTTGTAGCCGGCCCAGCAAAATCGGCAACCTTGCGAGCACCCGCGGGATATCTCGACCAGCAACCGGTCGCCCATTTCCGCCTCCGGCGACCAAACCGACGTCGAAGGGCAGAACGTGTCCTGATTGACCAGAAATTCGGCAAGCTCGGTTTCACCTCGTTTTAGAGCTCGACGCAGCGTTCCTTCTTTGGGATTGGTGGCCGCCAGGGCACGCCCAACGCGTTTTGGTACGCCTGGCTGGTTGGGTAAATAGTCAAAGACCGTTCCGTCATCGTTGTAGACCACGTCGTAGAGCGACGGCACATAGAAACCGCGGCCTATGCGCGCAAGCTCGAGCAGAATTTCCTTTTTATCAGTCGTCGTATTACCGAGGATCGCATCGACGATCTGAAACGCAAGTATCTCGCCCTCGCCGACGGCTATTACGTCAGTAAAATCGGCTATCGGCTCAGGATTCAGGAATGAGGCCGCTCCGCCCATGATAACCAGCGGGTCCGATTCGCTTCGTTCGCCTGA
>DATLNN010000261.1:0-5808 GCA_035536695.1 Pyrinomonadaceae bacterium
TTGCAATGTCATTATGGCTGCGAAGGAAATAGCCTGAGCTTGTTCCGTCAGGCGTGCGGGCCGTGACGGACAGGCCGACGCTGGTCGAGCGTTCAAAGTCAAAATTGCCGTTCTTTGTCGCCGATCCTCCCGCCTGGGCGCTTGCCGAATGAAATCCCGCGCCGATCACATTGCTTTTCTCGAACTCCGCCAGGATCGCCCCTATCTGCCTCGCCCGGTCGGTCAGCGAAAGATTGGCCGTATTCTCAAAATATCTGTTCGAGGGCTTGTACGTTTGCTTTGCAAACGTTGGCAAGTACTCCCGGTCAACCGGTGCCGTACGGGCGATCTTCTCCGCCTGCTCGACCATAGCGCGCAGGCTTGCATCGTCAAGATCGTTAGTCGACGCGGCGCCGCGTTTGCCGCCGATCCAGACGGTCACGCTCGCATTGCGGCCCTGCGTCGTGCCGCTAGTCAGGACGTTATTCGCCGCAAAGCGCAGGTGCGACTGCTTGTTGCTGCCGACACTAGCCGTTGCATCGTCAGCTTTGACCATTGAGAGAATCTTTTCGGTGAGTGTTTTTACTTCTGATTCGGTGAATAGCATAAGTCAAAATCTTTGAATTGAGGTGGCGTTCGGAGTTCCAGCTTCAGCTGGCCTCGGGGCGGCAAGCTGGAACCCGAACCGCCAGTCAGGAAGTGGTCGCGAACCTATCCCGCATTTGTCCCGGCTGCCGTGTTCAGGACGTTTATCTGCCGGAACCGTGCAGGGGGGCAACCATGTGAAACAGAATTCGATTGACCCGGCTCGCCCTTGCCGTCGTTTGGCGAGCCTGGGATCTCATATGTCGCCTGGCCACCGAGGCCGTCAAGAGCTCCCCAGAAGTCGGTGGTTCGCGATTGATACGCAACGTCACGGAGCATGCCGACCACCTTGCCGCCATTGATCTCCCAAAACGTTTGGCCGCCAAACTGGAAATTGTATCGCTGCTGGTCGATCGAGTAGCTGCCGCGGCCATAGATCATAATCCCTTTCTCGACGCCCGATATCAGGTCGTTCTGTGAAACATTCTCCTTGGCCGGCTGCAGCGAGACATTAGGCATGCGGGGGAACGGGACGCTGTCCCAGCTATCCGCGTGCAGGCAGCCGTATGATTTGGATTTCCCGACAAGTTTGGCCGTGTCACGGGTCGTCTGCCAATCGACAAACAAGCCATCTTTCACCAGATGCCAGCTCTGGCCCGGCACGGCTTCGTCATCGTAAGCGACCGTTGCCATCCCTTGCGGCTGCGTTCGATCGGCGATGAAATTTACCATCTTCGACCCGAACTGCAGTTTGCCGGTCTTGTCGGGCGTTAGGAAACTTGTACCCGCGTAATTTGCCTCCCAAAGTAACGCGCGGTCCAGCTCGGTCGGATGGCCGACCGATTCGTGGATCGTCAGGAACAGATGCGAGGGGTGCAGGACCAGGTCGTATTTGCCCGGGTCGACAGGCTTCGCCTTTAGCTTCATTACGGCGTGCTCCGCGGCCTCTTTCGCTTCCGCCGCCCAATCGTGCTTTGACATATACTCAAAACCGATCTGTTGGGCCTGCCGCAGGGAATTGACTGACTGAAAATCACCGGGCGCGACCGCCGTCACAGAAAAACTCGGATTTGTTCTGATTATGTACTGCTCGATCCGCGATCCGTCGCTGGTTGCGAGATACTTTTGTTCATTGACCGACGAGAGGTTCGATGTGACAAAGTTAACACCTTTGATGCCCAAAGCGGCCTCGTTGATCCTTAGGAGGATCGCCGTCTTATCATCCGCCGGAACATCGAACGGATCTCGCTCGAAGGAACTCTTCCACGTCGCAACCACCTTTGGCGTCGGAACGAGCTCGATCTTCTTGCGCGTGATCGCCGAATTGGCCTTGGCGATCGCAGCGGCCTCGTTGGTCACCCGTACCACTTCCTCGGCAGTAACGATAGGACTTGCGGCGAATCCCCACGTGCCGTTGATCAACACGCGAACACCAAATCCAAAATTCTGCCCGCTGGAGGCGTTCAAAACCTGCCGCTCGCGCGTCGATACATTCTCTTGGCGATATCGGTTGATTCGGATATCGGCGTAGCCGGCCCCCAACTTTTTCGCCGCCGACAGGGCCGCATCCGCCAGAGCATCTTTATTTACGCCAAGGTAGGCGGCCGTTGCCGCCTCGTACGCCCAGACCGGCATCGCCGCGACACCAACCGTCAGCCCCGCCGTCTTAATAAAATTACGTCGAGAAACAGACATCTTTCCCCTCACTTTGCTTTGTGGATTTTCTAGACCGATTCTAAGTGGCGTGGTACGTTTGTGTCAACTCAACGGTTTTGAACTGGACGCAGTTCTTCACCGATCGTAATTGTTGTCATAGGATCCAATTGGCGTGAAAAGTACCCTTGGCCGCTTTGAGAGATGCCCTCTTGACAAGTTCGTGCGCGCTTGCCTAGAATTGCTTATTGAAACCGAATTTCAATTGCAATAGAATTAATTGTAAGCAAGGAGTCTCTATGTTTTCACGCTTGGTGTTGTCCGCGGTTACCTTCCTGGTGCTTTCCGGTTCTGCTCTTTTTGCCCAAGGCGCGCTCAAGGTCACGGGGAACGTTCGCGATGAACATGATGCCGCGATACCCGGCGCACGCGTTGCACTGTCACGAATCGACGTGCGGTATGAAAGGGAAGCGATGACAGATGCGAGCGGCTCCTTCGAATTCAAGGATCTCCAGCCGGGTAGCTATCAAATTTCAGCGGCCGCTGAAACATTCGAAGAAACAAACAGAGAACTGCGGGTTACCGGAGGCAACAAAGTTGAACTAGTACTTAAAGCTTCGCCGCTGGCCGCGGAAGTCTCGATAACGTCTAGTTACGTAGCGGGAACGCCCGAGAGCCTTTATGAGATCCCTGGGTCGATCGAAAGGATCGATCAGCGATCTCTTGAAAACGCGCGTGTGTTCAATTTTTCCGAGGCACTGCGAAAATTCTCCGGCGTAAATGTTCGTGACGAAGAAGGGTTCGGGTTGCGGCCGAACATCGGCATTCGCGGTACAAACCCTACGCGTTCGACAAAGGTGCTGCTGCTTGAGGACGGGTTGCCGCTTTCATATGCGCCCTACGGCGACAACGCCTCGTACTATCATCCTCCGATAGAACGATATCAGTCGATCGAGGTCCTCAAAGGATCGGGCCAGATAGCATATGGCCCACAGACGCTTGCCGGGGTAATAAACTACATCACGCCCAACCCGCCACAGAAACCGGAGTTGAATCTTAAGCTGGAAGGGGGCAACCGCTCTTTTTTCAATGGAGGAGCTGGTTTTGGCGGCACGTTCGGCAAGATCGGCGGAATTATCAATTTCAATCACAAGCAAGGCGACGGCGCCCGCGAAAACACGCATTTTAAACTCTATGATCTTGCGTCGAAGGGCACTTACTCGGTAAATGCGAAGAATACCTTGACGGCCAAATTCACCTTCTATCGCGAGGATTCGAATCTGACCTACACGGGCGCGACCGAAGCGGAATTTGCCTCTGATCCACGCGGCAATATATTTAAGAATGACTTCTTTTACGGCCGCCGCTACGGTTTTTCACTTCAGCATGCAGCTATACTCACCTCGAATATTAACCTCACGACGAATTTTTATTCGAATTACTTTTCTCGAGACTGGTGGCGGCAGACATCGAACTCGGGCGAGAGGCCGTTCCGTCTCTTTCGTCCGACCGATCCGAACAATCCGATCAGTGACCCAGACTGTTTGAGTCTAGCGGATCTCAGCACGACCTGCGGGAATCGCGGAAACTTGCGCGACTATCTGACCCTCGGCGTTGAGCCGCGCCTGAACATAAATTTCGCTGCGGCATCCGTGCGTAATGAGCTTAACATCGGCTTTCGCGTCCATCGCGAGGACCAGTATCGTCTTGCGAAGTATGGTGATCTGCCAAATTCTCGGGACGGCCGACTGATCGAGGACAACGAGCGAAAGGCTCTCGCCTACTCGGGATTCATTCAATACCGGGTGGTGTGGAAGGATCTCGCGCTGACACCAGGGATTAGGATCGAACGGATGAATTACGAGCGCTCGAATCTGTTGGCGAACGGCGGTACGGGCGTAACGGGAAACACATCGCTGACCGAGATAATACCAGGCTTTGGCCTCGCGTATTCGGGACTGAAAAGGACAACCGTTTTCGCCGGTGTTCACCGCGGGTTTGCGCCACCGAGAGTCGAGGATGTCGTGACAGATGCGGGGGGCGTTCGCGATCTCGACTCAGAGCTTAGCTGGAACTACGAGGCCGGCGTTCGGACGCGTCCATTTCGCGGAGCCGAACTTGCTGCCACTTTCTTCCGAAACGACTACGAGAATCAGATCGTCGCGGCTTCGATCGCCAGCGGGACACAATTTACCAACGGCGGCAGAACGCTCCAGCAGGGACTCGAAATTTCCGGCTCGGTTGATACCGGAACGATCTTCAGCGCGTCGCATAACTTTTACATCCGGTGGGCATACACTCACCTGCCGATCGCGGAGTTTCGCGGCGACCGCCTGAGCACGGTTACATCGTCAAGCACGCTTAATGTTTATTGTCCGCCTGATCGTAGGTTTTCGGCGACGGGATGTGTTATAACGGGGAACCGACTGCCGTATACACCAAAGCACCAGCTAACCTCCAGCATCGGGTATTCGCATCCTAAGGGCTTTGACGGATTTCTCGAAAATGTCTTTATCGGGCGGCAGTTCGGTGACGATCTAAACGCGGCTAACCCCACGGCAAACGGCCAGATCGGGGCGGTTCCGGCGCAGACATACTGGAACGCGACGGCAAATTACAAAGTCGAAAAGTGGAAAACGACCTTCTTCGTGACCGCCAAAAACATTTTTGACAAGGTCTTTATCGTCGATCGGTCGCGGGGAATCCTTCCTTCTCAGTCGCGTCTTCTCCAGGGTGGCGTGAAAGTAGGTTTCTAGTTGCACGAATTCGCGGATCGCATTCGAAGATCCGCGACGGCGGCAAATCTTTTAGAGCACTGTCGTAATCCAAAAATACTCGATTTGTACTCTCGCCCGATGCCGCCTGGCTCTATGGTTTCAGAGCATCGTAATTTGCCTTGATCGTTGTATCGAGATCTTCTCGGCTGTGTGCGGCCGAAACGAAACATGCTTCGAACTGCGATGGCGGAAGATAAATGCCGTTTTCGAGCGTCCGGTTGAAATATGCCGTGAATGCGGTTTTGTCGGACGTCTTTGCCGAATCGAAATCCATCACTGCATCGCACGTAAAAAACAGAGTGAACATCGAGCCGCAAGTGTTTAGCGTGTAATTAAGGCCGAGTTTCGTAAGATTGCCGCGAATCCCGTTGTATAAATATTCACACGATTCGCCAAGCTTTTCGTAAAAAAGCCGGTCTGCATCGATCGCGCGTAGAGTCTCGATCCCCGCCGTCATCGCCAGTGGATTTCCGGATAAGGTACCGGCCTGATATACAGGTCCTGCTGGAGCGATCATTTCCATTATCTCGCTCCGTCCGCCGTATGCGCCGACCGGCAGTCCGCCACCGATTATCTTGCCGAAAGTGGTCAGATCGGGCGCGATGCCATAGAGCTCTTGCGCTCCCCCGCGTGCAACGCGGAAACCAGACATCACCTCGTCAAAAATAAGCAGAATACCTTCGGCGGTACATACGTCACGCAGCCTTCGCAAAAATTCCGTATACGCCGAAACGCAGCCCATATTACCGGCTACCGGCTCTATAAAAACTGCCGCGATCTCACCTCTGTTTTGCTCGATCAGATCGTTAACCGA
>DATLNN010000262.1:0-5972 GCA_035536695.1 Pyrinomonadaceae bacterium
AGTTTTCAACGAGAAGGCTTGCAGCAGGATCCAAAGGCGCCGAGCCTTTCCCGGCTTTCGCTTGCAGGCCGAGGAATTCCCCTAAAGAATCCATAAAGGACATCGAGGCAGCGCTTGTGCCGAACGATGCAACAGTAAAAAACAAACCGCCGATGATTGCGACTGTGGCAAAGCGGACGGCGGCGAAGCGAAACGGACTCTGGTTCCTGGACATGAAGTGTTCCCCCTTTAAGACATTTTCTGAAAATGCTGAGCTCGTGCGCGGGCAAAGCGCTCGACCGATAGCAAAAAAATTACAATTACCGAGACGTTTATCTTAAATAAAAAGCCCAGTGAAAGGCAAGGATAATCTTGGTAAATTTTGTCAATTGAAGGTTTACTGATCGTTTACCCGCGAGAGCCCGCCTTTTCGCCGCTCTATCTGGTCAGCGTTCCATCATCCGCGATCTTGGGAGCATTCGCTCCGAAATCTGCCGTCGAGAGGCTGCGAACTGTTCGAATGGACTCGCCGGATGTGTCAATAACGGGGATGCCGCGCCCCTCTTGACGGCCGCCGTGGATCTTGCCGCCAATGAATTTGCCCTCGGCGTCGAGCTTTGTTTCGAGGATCATGGTGAGCGCGGTCTCGCCGGCAAGCTGAAACCAGCCATAGGTAGCAAAATTGCCGAGAGAATACGCGATGAGGCGGTCCTTATAGATCTCAAGGCCGCGCATGACATGCGGACCGTGGCCGAGCACGAGATCGGCGCCGGCGTCGATGACGGTGCGGGCGAACAGCGGCAGGTTGCCGCGCGATTCGCCCGCGAACAGCTCGGTTCGGTTTGGTACGTGCTGGGCATTTGTGCCCTCGGCCCCGCCATGGAACGAGACGACGACGATGTCGGCGCGCTTGTTTGCTGCCGTAACGAGCTGGCGCGCCGTTTCGAGATCGTTCACGTTAGGCACGATATTGTTGTGGCCAAAGCCGATAAAGGCGACACGCCTTCCACGCGATTCGACGATCGTAGTCGAGAACGTGCCGCGGTCGCTGCCGGCGTGCTTGATGCCTTGTTCGTCGAGGGCGCGGCGCGTGCTGATCCGTCCGGCATCGCCGAAATCGCCCGCGTGATTGTTTGCCAGGCTCATCACATCAAAGCCGGCGGCCTTAAGATATTTTGCGTAGCGGGTCGGCATTCTGAACGCAAAACATCGCGTCGAACCCGGGCGACACTTTGACGATGCCCCGCCGTCCGCCATCGGCCCCTCGAGATTGCCAAATGCGATGTCGGCCGCCGAGAGTATAGGCGCGACGTCCTTCAGCAGATCCGCACCGTCATTCGGCGGCATACGCGATTCGTTGGGGTAGGATGAGCCGAGCATAATGTCGCCGACGGCCGCGATCGTTATGGGTTCTCTGTTCTTTGGGGTCGCCTCGACAACCGGTTCTATCGGCTCCTCGCTGCGGACGATCTTGGGCTGACAAGCCATCAGGAGGAGAATGGTCACAAAGAGTGCTGAGAGTAGCGCGCGGTTTGTCATGATGAGATATGTCCGGCGCGGGGGCAAGCCCGCCTTCCACACTGTCCTTTCGATGCTTGATCGGTTTACTTCGATGCTGCCCCTACCTTAGGCCCCCGCCGGGGCGAGTTTCTCGGAAACCTCAGCCTCGCTTGAGGCCGAGATCTCGTCCGTATTTTCGACCAACGCCTCGTCGACGAGCTTTTTCTGCTCCAGCCCGTGGATCGCATACGACCCGGTTGCGGGTGAGGCCGAGGCGGCACGTCCGACATAACGCAGCGATGCGTTGTTGGGCAAGATCGAGCGTAGCCGCGGCTCGACAAACGCCCATCCACCCATATTCTTTGGCTCTTCCTGTGTCCAGGCGATCGTCGCGGCGTTCGAGTACGAGGCAAGTAAGTCTGCCAATTTGGATGACGGGAAAGGATAGAACTGTTCGAGCCGGACCACGGCGACATCGTCGGTATTGGCCTCTTCGCGCGCGGCTTCGAGGTCGTAATAGACCTTGCCGCTGCAGACGACCACGCGCTTTACTTTGCCCCGGTCGGTGATGCGGGCGTCTTCGATGACCGGCTGAAATCCGCCGCTCTCGAGCTCGCTGATCGCCGAGCTCGCGGCCGGCAGCCGGAGCAGGCTCTTTGGCGTCATTACGATCAGAGGGCGAATGGTTTCCTGCCTCGCCTGACGCCTGAGAAGATGGAAATATTGGGCGGGTGTAGTAGGGTACGCGACCTGCATATTATTTTCGGCGCAGAGCTGCAGATACCTTTCCAGGCGGGCCGAGGAATGCTCGGGCCCCTGTCCCTCATAACCATGCGGCAAGAGAAGCGTCAGGCGGCATTTTTGCTTCCATTTGTCCTCGCTCGACGATATATACTGATCGATGACGATCTGTGCTCCGTTTGAGAAATCGCCGAATTGGGCCTCCCATGCGACAAGCTGGTCTGGTATCACGACCGCATAACCGTACTCAAAACCGAGCACACCGTATTCGCTTAAGCAACTGTCAAAGATAAATGCCCGGGCATTGGGGTTTGCTTCGCTTTTCAGCTCATTGAGCGGCGCCCAGCGCTCCCCTGTCATCGTATCGTACATCGACGCGTGCCTTTGAGAGAAGGTTCCGCGACCCGAATCCTGTCCGCTAAACCTGACCGGCAAACCCTCAAGCACGAGGGAGCCTATCGCGATAGCCTCGCCAAATGCCCAATCCATCGGCACTTCGCCGGTACCCATTTTCGTGCGCCGGGCCAACTGCCCGACCATTTTCGGGTTGATCTGAAAATTATCGGGCACGAGCGAGATCTTTTCGGCAACCTGTTTGATAACGTCGGCCGGGACGCCGCTTTCAAAAACGGCCGAGCCGTCCTCATCCGCGGGCGGCGGCGCAAGCTTTGCCCTGGCCGGCTTTTCGGCGGCGATCTCTTTGGCACGCTCTAGTATTCGCTCGTATTTTTCGACTACCTTATCGGTCATCGCGGCCAGTTCGTCATCGGTGATCACGCCCTCGCGTATCAGTTGGCGGGCATAAAGATGCCGCGTTCCCGGATGGGCCTTAACGCGTGCGTACATGACCGGCTGCGTATAGCTTGGCTCATCGCCCTCGTTATGACCGAGGCGGCGAAAACCGACCAGATCGAGCACGACATCCTTGTGAAATTGCCGCCGATAATCGAGCGAGATCTGTATCACGCGATATGCTGCCTCGGGATCGTCCGCATTTATATGGAAAACGGGGGTTTGGGTGACGTGCGCGGCGTCGGTCGAGTAGATCGAGCTGCGACTCAACCCCGGCGAGGTGGTAAAGCCGATCTGGTTGTTGATGACCAGGTGGATGGTCCCGCCCGTGCGATAACCCGGGAGGCCGGCGAGCTGGAGGGTCTCCATCACAACGCCCTGTCCGGCGAATGCCGCGTCGCCGTGGAGCAGCACCGGCAGAACGCGCTCATAGGTTTCGAGTCTTGTCATGCCATGGCCATCGCGAAACTCATCCTGGCGGGCCCGGACCATGCCCTCGACAACGGGGTTGACGGTCTCGAGATGGCTGGGGTTGGGTGAGAGCACGACCTTTAGCTCGCGGTCCGCTTTTGTTTTCCGCGTGCTCACCGCACCCTGGTGGTACTTTACATCGCCCTCATCGGCCGGGAAACTGGGATGCGACGTTCCCTCAAATACCGTGAAAATACGCTCCGCCATATCGCCCGTCTCAGGGTCGCCGATGATATTGGACAACACGTTGAGCCGGCCACGATGGGCCATACCCATGTAAATCTCTTCGACGCCTCGGGCCGACGCTCCCTCGACGAGCGACGCGAGCATCGGGATGACCGTTTCGCAGCCCTCGAGCGAAAAGCGTTTTTGGCCGAGATATTTCTTGTGCAGGAACTGCTCAAATTGCTCGGCTTCGATCAGCTTCTGCAGCAGTTCTTTCTTCGTTTCCGGTGCCAGCGGCTGCGTGTCGACAAACTGCTCACGCACTTTGGCGCGGATCCAGTCCTTTTGCTCGTTGCTGGAGAGATGGCGATATTCGATACCGACCTTGCCCGTGTAGGCCCGCCTAAGGATCTCGAGGATACGCCTCAGGGTCGCAGTCTTTTCCCCGTGCAGGCCGCCGGTGATAAATTCCCGGTCGAGGTCCCACACCGTTAGGCCGAAATTTTCCAGGTCGAGCTCCGACGTGTGACGCGCGATCATTTTGAGCGGATCGATGTCAGCCAGCAAATGCCCGCGTGTGCGGTAGGCGTTTATCAGCTGCAGGACGTTGGCCTGTTTTTCGACCTGCTCGCTCTCTGCTCCAAAAAGCGGCGGGTTTTTGTCCTCGGCCCATCTAAGCGGGGGGTAGCCGATCTCGAGATCGTTAAAAATGTCATCGTAAAACCGATGCTCGCCCTTTATGCATTCGTGTATCCGCGCGAGAAACATCCCGCTCTCGGCGCCCTGGATCACGCGATGATCGTATGTGCTCGTCAAGGTGATAATTTTGCTTATGCCCAGTGCTGAGAGGGACGCTGCGGACATAGCCTGATATTCGGCGGGATACTCGATCGCACCCGTCGCGATGATCGCGCTCTGGCCCGACATTAGGCGTGGGTTGGACGCGGCCGTGCCGATCGTTCCCGGGTTTGTCAGTGAGATGGTCGTGTTCTGAAAATCGGCGAGCTCAAGCTTGCCTGCGCGCGCCTTTTTGACTTGTTCGTTGTAGGCCGCCAGAAACTCGGCAAATGTCATCGCATTCGCCTGCTTAATATTCGGCACGAGCAGGCTTCGCGAGCCGTCCTTCTTTTCGACGTCGATGGCGATGCCAAGATTTATGTTCTCGTGTTCGAGTCTCGAGGGAACGCCGTTAACAACACCGAATCCGAAGTTGAGGCTCGGATATGCCTTAGCAGCCTGGACGATCGCCCATCCGATGATATGTGTAAAGGAGACCTTGCCTCGGCCTTGTGCCGCCCGGTGATCGTTGATCGCCTTACGATTTTCTTCGAGCACCTTAACCGGAACATTGCGGAAGCTCGTGGCCGTGGGAACCGTTAGGCTCTCTTCCATGTTCTCGACGATCTTTTTACCAACGCCTGTAATGGGTTTCGCGTCGGTATCTGGTGCCAGTTGAGCGGGGGCCGGTTTCTTCTCGGCGGCCGGCTGCGCCGGCGCGGGCGTGGGCGGTGGAGGCACCGCAGCGCCGGCGGAGTCCGTGACCGACGGCGTGCCGCCGTTCAGCAGATCGCCGAAATATGCCTGCCAGGACTCGTCGACGAGATTCGGGTCGGACCTGTAACGCTCAAGCAGTCCCTCAACATAGGTCGCGTTCGACCCAAATGCTTCCTGAATAAATGCGGATAGGTTCGATGTTTTTTCGTTCACGGTTTTTTCTCTCACGGATTCGGGTAGATTAAGATTTTAACGCAAAGGGTAAAAATCTTGTAGCTGGCTCTCAATATCACGTCAGAGTCACAGGGCTGTGAATCTTCGCTTTAAGAATTTAGTCTTGTCCCGTGTCCCGCTTGTGAAGTGAACCCTTGATTGACACAAAAAGTTAGGCACACAATCCGGCAGTGAGGCCGGGAGGGGGTTTAACTTGATGGGACTCAAACGAAGGGTATTCACACGTGATTTCAAGCTCCAGGTGATTCGCGAGGTCGAGGCTGGCAAGAGCCAGGCTGCAGCAGCTCGCGAACACGAGGTGGCGGCCAACACGATCTCGAAATGGATACAGCGGCATATAAAATACAAGAACCGTGCGTTTGCCGGCAATGGTAGCCGGTACACTGACGCGGCTCGCCTGTCGGAACTTGAGCGGATGGTTGGCAGACTCACAATGGAGAATGACTTTCAAAAAAAGTCTTAACGTCGCTCGAAGAGAAGGCCCGGTAAAGGAACGAGACTGGAGACAAAGGATGTTTCAGCTTATCGCCCCCGCAGCCTTCACCCCCCGCTGCAGCGTGCTCGAACCGACCCCATATCTCGCCTCCAGATCCCGA
>DATLNN010000263.1:0-5656 GCA_035536695.1 Pyrinomonadaceae bacterium
GTGCCACCGACCATGAGCGCAAGCAGGTACGGAGGACTCTTCCATGATGACCCGAACTTCCCCGACCGATGTCGGTTTTCAACAGTTGTTGGAGCGCTCGGACGAAGTGTTCCACGAGTTCCGGAGGTTAGCTGCCTCGTCAAAACCCGACCTAAAAATATTGGCCCAGCTGGCATCCGAAGGCGAAAAGATAGCCGCAGAGATGGTATTGATCGTCCGTGCAAAACGGAAGCCTCGGCGCCATCCGCGGTCGCCCGCCTGAGTTGTTTTGATTGTTTTCAGATGGCTGCACAGCCGTGCCGCCAAGCGAGGGAGCCCCGGACGGGACGATTTTCCTGACTGATACGTTTCCTACTGACACGTCGTACACGTTGTTCAGCCGGATGCTACCCAAACCAGGACTCCCCCGCTGATCTAAGCGTAACATCCACCAAAGTCCGCAAGGTTACATAAGCAGTCCCAGCACTCGCTTGAAGCCCTTGCTCGTCGCACGAAAGTAATAAAGATCACGCAAAGCCGTAAAGACGCAAAGGGGCAAAGGGGCAAAGGGAGACCATGAAAAAACGGCGATTCCGCCCTTCTTCTCTGCATCTTTGCGACTCTGCGGGCCGCTCTCATCGCGGTTTCGCGTTCTTTACATATTTATCGAACCAGCTGACCATTTCGTAAAGCGTGTGTTCCGTAGACTCCCGGGCAGAATAGCCGTGTGATTCATGGGGCAGCATCACCAGACGGGCTGTGCCGCCGTTGCCGCTGATGGCCGCAAATAGCCTTTCGGACTGGATCGGGAACGTGCCCTGATTGTTGTCCGCCTCGCCGTGGATGAGCAGGATCGGCTCATTGATCTTGTGAGCGTAAAAGAAAGGCGAGACATCTGTATAGATCTTTGTTGCCTCCCAAAAATTACGCTGTTCGTCCTGGAAACCGAACGGTGTGAGCGTTCGGTTGTACGCACCGCTGCGAGCCACACCGGCACGGAACAGGTCGGAATGGGCAAGCAGGTTAGCCGTCATAAACGCACCATAACTGTGTCCTCCGACGCCGACGCGGTCACGGTCGACCACGCCCATTTCGACGCCCTTGTCGATCGCTGCCTGTGCGGCATCGACGATCTGCTTAACGAACGTATCGTTCTTTGTTTCAGGCGGGCCGACGACCGGCATCGAGGTGTTATCGAGAATGGCATACCCGCTCAACAGCAGAAAGAGGTGCGAGATGCCGCCGATCTGGGTAAAGCGATTGGTCGAGCCGGCGACCTGGCCCGCCACGCCCGCGTCGGTAAAGCTCTCGGGATAGGCCCAGACGATGGTGGGCAGCCGAGTTCCCTCCTGATAGCCCGGCGGCAGGTAGAGGGTGAAAGACAGGTCGACGCCATCGGAGCGTTTGTATTGAACACGCTGCTTTTTGATCGCGCGCAACTGTGGGACTGGATCTTTGAAATCCGTAATTGCTCGGGCCGTGCCGCCGGTGCGCAGGAACACATTTGGCGGATCGGTCAGCGAATCCTTCCGGGTAAGGAAGGTCGTTCCGGCATCATCGACCATGCCCGCGAACACCTCAAATTCATCCGTGCCGGAACGGAATATTTCCTCTGTCTGTAAGGTTTTGAGGTTCATCCGGCGGAAGAACGGGCGGTCACCCTGCGGCGATGCGCCGCCGCCGCTCAGAAAAATGTTATCGCCGCTTTGGCGCACGACCGTGACACCGTTTGGAAGGGTCTTTGTGATAAGCGTGCCGATATCACCGTAGCGATCATTTATGTTGAGATCGAAGATCTGCTTTACGCTCGACGGATTTCGGTAATCGGTCATAAACATCCGGCGGCGCTGTGTGTCGCGGTTGTAATCGAAAAAGAACATCAAGCCGTCCTTCTCGCCAAATGCGCGGCCCTGGAAGCGGTGCTCCGTCTTTAACATCTCATTAGGCGAGCCGCTAAAAGGTGCGGCCAGCGTCATCACCTTATCCCGCTGGGCAACTTTGGTGCGGGGATCGCCGCCGTCAAGAGCCTCGACCCACATCAGTGTGGCCGGCTCGGTGGGTATCCAGCTGTAGCTGCGCGGGCCCGTCTGAACGCCGCCGCTCGGCAGGCTGTCGATCAACGGCGTATCGCCCAGCTTATGGACCACGCTGCCGTTGGCATCCCAGATCTCGATCGTCTTTGGAAAACGGCCGGCTGGAAACAAGTACGAAAACGGCCTCTTGACCCGCGAGACGAAAATGTATTTGCCGTCCGGCGAGAACGAGGTGCTGTCAAAGATAGCCGGAGCACCGATGGTGCGGACGCGGCCATTGACGTCGATCAGCGCGAGCTGCGAGGTCGCGTAGTACTCGAACAGCTTTTCATCATTCGGCGATTTGAGCAGGTCCTGAAACGTTGCGATCTGGCCCCGCCGGCCGGTGGTTTCCTGGATGTTCGGCTCATTTGGGGTGATGTTCTGCCAAGCCGGTGCCGGGCCACGGCCCGCGGGTATGAGATTGGCCGACAGCTGGCCCGATCCCTCCCACCCGATACCGCCAAAAGCGGTATTGAGCATAACGTTGTCGATCTTTCTGGCCCGTGCGGTCGTTGTGTCGACTATCCAGAGCTCGATACCCGACGGCGTGATGTTGCCGAATGCAATGTGTTTGCCATCAGGCGCCCATTCCACACCTGAGATCTTTGCCCCGGGCGGGAGGGCCACCTCCGTCTCGCGTCCGTCACCGATGTTCTTCAGGGTCATTTTCACAGAATAGCCCTGTACACTCTGTAGATGTGGGCTGTTCGTATTAGGATTTACGCGCACCCCCGCGAGCCTGAGCATCGGCTGGGCCAAGTTGGCGATCGGCGGATAGCGCAGCGGCTCAAGCAAGGCGATCTTGTCGCGCGCAGGCGAGATCGACGTCGTGGGGATCGCCCGAGCGTTGAGCGCGTCCATGATCTCTTTTGGAGGCTGTCTGTATGAGCCCTGGGCAAATAAAGCAGCCGGAAAAACCACAATCGCGGCAATGAAAATCAGTCTTAGTCTCATTTTTTTGTCCTCACTCTCAAAAGAATAATCAACGGTGGTCGAATAAAGGCTCCTATCTTGATCTCAAGCCCTCGATCACTTTCCCAACGACAGCGGGAATCACCTCTTTTTTGTTTGCGTGGTTCTCGGTGTAAATCGCGATCACGAATTTCAAGCCATCACCGGTCTCGATGTACGCGACGTCGTGCCGCGCCCGGCTCGTCCAGCCTGCTTTCGACCATAATCTGGCGTCGGTCATCTTTCGGTCGATCAGCAGCTTGCCGGTAAAGTCGGTCGCCTGGCTGTTCGGGTCCTTCGCCGCGAACGGGTCGCGCTTCATCAGGTTCATCATCCGGGCGGTGCGTTCCGGCGTGTTCAAATTCCCGGTAACGATCTCGGCCATCAACCTGGCAGTCGCGTTAGTGGTTATCATGTTGCGGTTCTGCCCCTTGTACGCGCGCGACTGCTGCTCGATACCGTAGGCGTCCTCGCAGAATGTTTTCTGATTGACATTGATGTTCGTGTATCCCATCGACGAGAACCAACGATTGACGCGGTTTCGTTTGTATTGCCATGCATCAAACTCTTTCTGCGGCATCTCGGCACCGCTCGCGGTATTTGTCAGGACGTCGAGGATATACTGCGTCGCCTCATTCGACGAATCGACGATCATGTCCTTGAGCCCGCGCTCAAGTTCCGGCGTCATCGTCACTTTTTTATCTTCAAGCTGTCGTTCGAGCGCCGCCATGAAGAAAATTTTCACGACACTCGCCGGGTAGATCGCTGCCTCGCCGCGGTGTTCGGCCCAATGAAATTTATTCGCATCGCTAAGGTCGATGACCGTTACGGCGATCTCCTCGTTTTTGAATCCTTGTTGTGAACTTAGGACCTCGGCAACAGCCGCGTCGATGGTCTCCTTTAAGGCCGGAGAGACGGTCATTACCGACGGCCTGTAGGTGGCCGGCTTTACGATCTCGATCTTTTGCGCCAGTACCGTGCCCGAAAACACAGTCAGTAAGGTTAAACTACACACCAATCTTGAATTGAAAGACATCTTATTACCTGTGTTATCTTTTACGTCAGCGGAATTCCCAGATTATATACCAGTTTCAGCCGGAGAAAAACGGGTGGGCATCAGTTGCACAAGCCCGCGCGTGAGCAAGGGCGAAACACTCAACTAAACGGGACTCTTCAACAGTGCCTATGCGTGATGAATACGGATTCGAAGTATATGAAGAGAATCCCTTTCCGATTGCTTACTTACTGACCTTTCGAACTTTCGAGACGTGGCTGCACGGTGATGATCGAGTCTCATATGGTCGCTATCGTAGAGGACCGGAAGGAACTAGCACATACCATCGAACGTCCCGTTGAATGAATCAATGTTTAGCGAGATGAAACATCCGCCAGTTGTACTCGATGAGGCCCAAAGGAGACTGGTTACGGAAGCCATCAATGAGGTTTGTGAATTCCGCAAGTACTCGCTACAGGCCATAAATGTTAGAAGCAATCACGCACATTCCGTAGTGTCGGCGGCCGTTAAGCCTGAAAAAGTAGTCAACGACTTTAAGTCTTATGCGACGCGCAAGCTCCGACAACATTTCCTTTTGCCGGCCGAGAAACTGTGGGCGCGCGGAGCGAGCACTCGTTATCTATGGAAGCCTAGACAGGTTGCAGCCGCGATTGATTACGTTCTGTATTGTCAGGAAGATATTCCTTTTGAGTTCCGAGAGCGCTGAACTCGCTCTGTGATTCGAAAGTTGAATGTTTCGCCCTTGCTTACGCGCGGGCTTGAGCATTTATGAAAGACGAAAAACTGATCCGCGGCGTGGGCAAGTGGGACTTCACGGCGATCGTGATCAACGGGATCATTGGTGCCGGTATTTTCGGGTTGCCGGGAAAGGTTTATGCGCAGATAGGTGCTTATAGCCTGATCGCCTTCGCGCTGTGTGCCGTTATCGTCGCCCTTATCGTGTTCTGCTACGCCGAGGTTGCAAGCCGGTTTTCCGCCAGCGGGGGCTCGTATCTATATGCGAGAGAAGCCTTTGGGCCCGCAGTCGGTTTTGAGGTCGGGTGGCTATTTTGGATCGTCCGTGTCGCAACTTTTGCGGCAAACTGCAACCTGCTCGTTACCTATCTGGGCTTTTTCATCGCGGGCGCGAACGAAGGTTGGATGCGTATCGCGTTCGTGAGCCTCGTGCTCTTGATCATCACGGTAGTAAACCTTGTGGGCATTCGCGAATCTGCGATGATGACCAATGTTTTTGCTATCGGCAAGCTGCTTCCGCTGCTCGTTTTCGCCGTCGTCGGCATGTTCTTCATCAACGGCGCTAATTTCACGTTCGAAGTGGTGCCGGGGTATTCGGCGTTCTCGACAGCGGTCCTGCTGTTGATCTATGCCTTTGTCGGCTTTGAAGTGTCGGTGGCTGTCGCCGGCGAAACCAAGGACCCGGAAAAGACGATGCCGTTCGGCCTGATCGCGGGCATCGTCATAGTAACGCTGCTTTACATTGTCATTCAGATCGTATCGATCGGTACGCTGCCGGGCCTTGCCACGTCAGAAAGGCCGATCGCGGACGCGGCGGTCTCTTTTTTAGGTCCGCTGGGAGCGGCATTTATCAGCATCGGCGTGATCGTTTCGATCTTCGGCAATCTGAATACGGGCGTTC
>DATLNN010000264.1:0-5822 GCA_035536695.1 Pyrinomonadaceae bacterium
ACCGATATACAGAATGTAATCTGCCTGAATACTGTTCTTTCCCTGGATCCCCATTGCCGAAATAGGAACAGTTCCCGGTGCAAGCGGATCGACCAGTCCGGCGCCGAAATATTTTATGAGAGGGATAAGGACGAGATAGGCCAGAGCCCCGCCCGCAAACATGATGCCGGCGATTCGTGGGCCAATAATATAGCCGACACCCAGAAGCGCGGGATTATTCTCATTCGAGATCGAACCGCCCTCGAACGGCCTGCCAAACACTTTTGTCGGGGTTTCTTTCCAACCCTTTAGAACAAGCATCAGGGAATTAAAGGCAAAGCCCATAGCGAACCCGATGCTGATGATCTTGCCGCCATGCGTAGCGTTATCACCGGCCGCAGCCGTGTCCCCGACGTGCGATGCCTCGCGAGATTCCTTTGACGCCCCGGCCATGAGCACTTGTGCACACGCCGTTCCCTCGGGATATTTCAGGATGCCGTGCTGGTCCCGGATGAGGGCGCGCCTCAGCGGGATCATCATCAGAATGCCAAGCAGAGCACCCAAAACCGCAACCAAGGTCACGCGCCAGACGTCCAGATCGAACCCGAGGATAAGTATCGCCGGCATCGTAACGCCGACGCCAAAGGCGATCGACTCGCCCGCCGAACCGGCGGTCTGAACGATGTTATGCTCAAGTATCGTCGCGTCGCGAGCTCCCAGCTTCGACAAAATACGAAAGAGGGTAATCGAGATCACAGCCACCGGTATCGAAGCCGAAACCGTCAGCCCGACCTTCAAAACCAGATAAAGCGACGATGCGCCGAAGACAATGCCAAGCAAAGTGCCCACGATCAGCGGCGCGGGTGTCAGCTCGCGCAGGGTAGTGACGTCGGGAATATAGGGGCGGAAATTCTCTAAAAACGGATTTTTCATCTCGTTCAGGCTCCTTGCGGATAGATCGATTTCAGGAAAGTTACAGCAAGAAATTTACAGCGTATCTCCGTGGAACGCAACAGAACCACACCCGCTGCCACTCGTGTTTCCGCCTTTTTTCGTCTAGAATTCCAAACATGAGATCAGCGTTTTCCTTGCCTCTGCGGCCGTTGCGGCTTTGCGGGATAATTTTTTTGTTTACTTTCGCGGCGACGGCGCAAAGCGTTCCGGCGCCGAAGGACGTTCTCGGCTTTACACCAGGCGATGATCGAAAGTTGGCAAGCTGGAACCAGGTCCTTACGTATTTTCAGAAACTCGAAGACACCAGCCGGCGGGTTCGATTCGAGGCGATCGGCAAGACGACGATGGACAAACCATTTGTTTACGCCACCATCTCGGCGCCCGCGAATCTCAAAAATCTGGAAAAGTATAAGCAGATCAACGCGAAACTCGCCGATCCGAGGACCTTTAGCTCAAGAGATGCGGTAGCGAAGCAGCTGATCAGGCAGGGAAAGACGATCGTGCTTATCACGCACGGCATCCACTCGACCGAGGTCGGTTCGACGCTTTCATCAATGCTGATCGCGCACAGACTCGCGACCAGCGACGAGCCTGAGATAAAGAAGATCCTCGAGAATACGATCATTCTCTTGGTGCCGAGCCTCAATCCCGACGGCGTTGACATCGTCAAAAACTGGTACGACAAAACGCTTGGCACGCCGTTCGAAGGCACCGAGCCACCCGAGCTTTATCACAAATACGTTGGCCATGATAACAACCGCGATTGGTACGCGTTTACGCAGGTCGAGACGCAGCTCACGGTCGATAAGATCCACAACGTCTGGCACCCCCAGATCGTCCACGACATCCACCAGCAAGGCCAAAACGGCTCGCGGCTCTTCCTGCCGCCGTACATGCAGCCCGTCGAGCCTAATGTGCCAAAACAGATCGTAAACGGCTACACCGAGCTAGGCAGCGCCATGGCCGCAGACCTGCGCGCAAAAGGTTTTCAGGGAATCACGACCAACTCGACCTATGACGCCTGGACGCCCGCACGTGCCTACTCCCACTACCACGGCGGCGTCCGCATCCTGAGCGAGACCGCCTCGGCCCGCCTCGCCACGCCTGTCACGAAAAAATTCGAAGACCTCCGCGTGCCCGCCGACGACGGCTACGACCCTAAAAAGGAATCGGCTAACTTCGGCCCACTTTGGCTCGGCGGCGACTGGAAATTAAGAAACATCACCGACTACATGACCACCGCCGCCTTCAGCCTGCTAAACCACGCGGCGGATAATCGGGAGAAGTGGCTCACGAGGTTTTATGAGATCGGGAAGGAAGCGGTGCGGCCAAGAAAGGATGGCGAGCTACAAAACATTATTGCCGACGATTCTGACACGTTGAATTGGTCTGAGCTTCAGGGGATTCTTTACAGGGCCGGTATCACTTTTCAACAAGCCGGCGAATTCACATTTGAAGGCAGGAAGTTCAAGAACAACACAATTGTTATTCCAATGGCTCAGCCATACGGCAATTTCGCGAAGGCCTTGCTGGAGAACCAGCAGTATCCTGACCTAAAGGACGAGAGCGGTAACCCTATCACGCCGTACGATGTTACCGCGCATTCGCTTGATCTTCTTATGGGAATAAGAACCACCAAGGTTTACACAAAATACAGGTTTCCAAAATGGATTCCGTATATACATTCCTTAAACGGAACTCCGCCCCCGCCCGGATCCAGTCCATATCGATGTAAAGAGAATCTGGTTTTCGGAACGTTCAAGTCCGATCAACCATCCATGGATGAGGGATGGACTAGATGGACGCTCGAACGAGAAAGCTTCATCGCCCAAGGCGTTGACATGTTTGGAAGGTTCTGCAAAAAAAGTCATCGGTCCGTTTCGAGGCAAGACATTTTAAACTCAGCCGGAATCGGCAGCTTGCGGACGATCATCTTCCCCGACCAACCCGCCGCGCAGATCCTTAACGGCTATGCAAAAGGCGCGATGCCGGATGAGTACACGGGCGGCGTTGGGAAGGAGGGCGTTGAGAACCTGAAGAAATTTGTTGAGGCCGGGGGCACGCTTGTGTTTCTGAACCGCTCGACGCAGTTTGCCATCGAGCAGTTCAACCTGCCGATAAAGGACGTGACCCGCGGCCTCAACCGTAAGGACTTCTACATCCCGGGCTCCATCCTCCGCACCGAGCTCGACCTGACGCACCCGATAGCCAGAGGCATGCCGCAGCAGTCGATCGCGTGGTTCGAGAATTCACCGGCCTTCGAGATCCAAACCGATCCGCTCGCCCTGACGAACAACTTCCGTATCATCGCCCGCTACCCGTCCGATCCGAAGCAGATACTCCTATCGGGCTGGGCTCTGGGTGCTGAAAAGATCACAGGCAAGGCCGCCATGGTCGAGATCAAAATGGGCCAAGGTAAGATCGTCCTCTTCGGCTTTCGCCCGCAGTACCGCGGCCAATCACTGGCGACCTTTCCGCTGCTTTTCAATGCCATAAGTCAGTAAGAAAAGATTTGGCCGCGGATTGCGGGTGACGCGGATAAGGCAAGAAACAGTGGATTTTCTCTGATCTGCGTTATCTGCGTTTATCTGCGGCAAAATCTCATAACCGTGTCCTCGCACACCCACCGGGCGTGCTTCCGCCTTTTTCGGTTTAGGTGTATCATGTCTTCACAGTAAAAACTCAGTCCCTTCGCATGGATTTTTTTACAAATCTTAATCTGTTCGCCTTGTTTGCGATAATCGGCGCGATCGGTTTTGTCTTTCTGATAATTTCGCTCGTCGTGGGCGATATCTTTGAAGCCGTCGGGGTTGATCTCGGGGTCGGCGGCGACACAGGGATGGATTTCGGATTCCTCGACAGCCGGGTGCTCGCCGTTTTTATAACAGCGTTCGGCGGGTTTGGGGCGATAGGTGTGCAGATGGGGCTTGGTGCGGTCGCAGCATCGTTCATAGGCCTTTTCGGGGGAATCGTCTTTGCGGTCGTAGTGTCGCTATTTGGCCGATTTCTGGTTGGGCAGCAGGCGTCGAGTTCTGTGACCGATGACGATCTCATTGGCCGCACCGCGCAAGTGTCTGTGGCTATCAAGCCCGGCGAGGTCGGGCATGTATCAATTCGCGTGGGCGATCAGAGGGTCGACAAGATCGCCCGATCGCAGGCGTCCGACGAGATAAAGGCGGGCACATTGGTAAAGGTCGCGGCTATCGCCGGTGACAGCATCGTTGTCGAGATCGAATGAGGTAACAAAAAAAGTGGACTTACTTTCCAATTACGCAACTCTTTTTATTCCGGTCATCATACTTGTCGTTGTCATCGCGGTGCTGATCGCGCTCATGCTGATTTCGCGGAACTACATCAAAGTTTCGCCGAATCAGGCCGCGGTTATATCGGGGCGCAAGCGCAAGCTGGCCGACGGATCGGTCGCTGGCTATCGACTAGTACGCGGGGGGGCAACGCTCGTTTTTCCTTTCCTCGAAAAGGTCGAGTACCTGGATCTGAATGTCATCACGGTGCCCCTCGCCACGCAGCGCGCCTATACCGTCCAGGGCGTGCCCGTGTCGGTCAAGGCGGTCGCTAACGTTAAGATAAAGGGCGATGACACAAGTCTGCGTTCGGCGGCCGAGCGCTTTCTCGGCATGCCGGTCCAGCAGTTTCACCAGCTGGTCTTTCAGACGCTCGAGGGCCATCTCAGGGCGATCCTCGGTACGCTCACGGTCGAAGAGATCAATAACGATCGCCAGAGCTTCGCTCAAAAACTGACGACCGAGGCCGCAGGCGATCTCGAGAAAATGGGCATCGGCCTCGACGCATTGACCATCCAGGAAATTTCTGATGAGGAAGGCTACCTCGACGCTCTCGGCAAACGCCGCACGGCCGAGGTAAAACGCGACGCCGAGATCGGCCAGGCCGAGGCGAATCGCGACTCGAAGATAAAGGCCTCGCTTGCATTGCAGGAAGGCGAAAAGGTCCGTCTCGAAACTGAGGCGCTGATCGCTCAGTCGACCCGCGAGACCGAGATTCAAAAAGCCCAGGTCCAGGCCGAGATCGAATCCGAACGGGCAAAATCGCTGCAGGCAGGGCCCCTAGCTGATGCGAGAGCACAACAGCAGGTCACGGTCGAAGAGGTCCGAGTCGAAAAGGTAAGGACGCAGGAACAGATCGCTGTTCAGGAACAGGAGGTCCTGCGCAAAGAAAAGGAGCTCGAAGCAACCGTCGTGAAGCAGGCCGAAGCCGACCGCAGGGCCGCCGTGCTGCGCGCGCAAGGCCTGCAGGAAGCGCAGATCCTCGAAGCAGAGGGCCGAAAGCAGGCACTTATTGCGACCGCCGAAGCCGAATCGCAGAAACTCGAACGCGAGGGCCGCGGCCGCGCCTCAGCCGTCGAGGTCGAGGGTAAAGCAGAGGCTGAAAAGATACGTGCCGTAGGTTTGGCCGAAGCCGAAAAGCTGCAGGCGAAGGGCCTCGCCGAAGCAAGATCCATCGAGGCGCAGGGCCTGGCCGAAGCCAAGGCCATTATGGAAAAGGCGGCCGCTTGGCGCGAATTTAACGATGCCGCTCGCCTGCAAACGATCCTCGAAAAACTACCATCCATCATCGCCTCGTCCGCTCCGGTTTTCCAGGCCGTTGCCGAACCTCTAGGAAAGATAGACAAGATCGTCATGATCGATCAAGGCGGCGGCGGAAACGGCGACGGCCATACGAACGGCATAAATCGCTTTGCCCAAACCGGCCCGACGGTCATCTTTTCACTCCTGCAGCAGCTGCAGGCCCTTGGGATCAATTGGCAAGATATAGTCAGTCAGCTTTCGGGGAACGGCGAGCCAAATGAGAAGCCGATCCCTCCCACAAAGTCCGAGATCACGCCGACGCCGAATCCAAATCGAATAGACCGG
>DATLNN010000265.1:0-5178 GCA_035536695.1 Pyrinomonadaceae bacterium
TTCAATTCGCGAACGCGAGCACGTGCAAGTTCGGGAGTTGTCGCCGGCCCGCCTTGAAATACACCATACGCAAAAATGCGCGGTGCGGCGATTCTCCCGGCCGCGCTGTCCTCACGCCAGGAGAGCGTTTTCCGGCCCGCACCGACGTCTCGCACGGTCGTTATCCCGCTTGCAAGCCATAATTTCAGGCAGTATTCGACGGGCATAGGCTTGCCGCCGCGTTCATCGTGAGTGTGGCCGTGCAGATTGATCAGCCCGGGCAGCACATACTTGCCTTTCGCGTCGATCTCGACGTCGCCCTTTTCAGGCCGGCGGGCCCGCCCCTCGGCCGCCGCTACCGGGTCGATTCCCTGTATCTGTTTGATAACGTCGCCCTCGATAGCGATATCATAAGGCCCGGCCGCCGGCTTTCCGCTCCCGTCCACGATCGTCGCGTTGCGGATAACGATTCGTTTCTGTCTTTTGCCATTGACGGACGCTATATCGGCCTGCGGCGATGCACTCGACGTGATCAAGAGCGCGGTTATAATCACTACGATTGTTCTCATGAGTTTGTTTTCCTTTGCGATCTTTGCGTCTCCGCGTGGGATTAACTCGCAAAGCCGCAAAGCGCGCAAAGATGGATAATTCTTCTCATTCTCGACCCTTTTGCCCTGAGTGGTCAACTGTGCGAAAATACTGCATTCGTTTAACACACCAATAATAAAGGAAGGTATAAGTATGCCCGCAGGAAGAAACAAAGTCACAGTCGTTGGCGCCGGAAATGTCGGGGCGACGTCCGCTCATTGGATCGCAAGTAAAGAGCTCGCTGATGTCGTTTTGGTGGATATCGTAGAGGGAACTCCGCAGGGAAAATGTCTTGACCTGGCCCAGGCCGCGCCGATCGACGGCTTTGACGTAAAGCTTGTGGGGTCGAACGGTTACGAGGAAACGGCGAATTCCGACGTCGTCATTATAACCGCCGGTCTGCCGCGAAAGCCGGGGATGAGCCGCGATGACCTGCTCAAGACGAATTCGGACATCGTCGGCCAGGTCACCGACCAGGTCGTAAAATACTCGCCGAACTGTTTCATCATCGTCGTATCAAACCCGCTCGACGCTATGGCGCAGGTCGCGTTTCGCCGCTCGGGCTTTCCCAAGAATCGCGTGATGGGAATGGCCGGCGTGCTCGACAGCGCCCGCATGCGGTGCTTTGTCGCAGAGGAACTGAATGTCTCGGTCGAGAATGTGACGTGTTTCGTACTAGGCGGACACGGCGACACAATGGTCCCGCTGCCTCGATACTCAACGGTCGCCGGCATCCCGATCACCGAGCTCATCGCAAAAGATAGGCTTGACGCGATCATTTCGCGTACCGCCAACGGCGGGGCCGAGATCGTCGGCCTCTTAAAGACGGGCTCAGCCTATTACGCTCCGTCCCTCGGTGCGGTTGAAATGTGCGAATCGATCCTGAAGGACAAAAAGAAGATCCTGCCGTGCGCCGTCTTTCTCGAAGGCGAATACGGCGTCAGCAACCTCTTTGTCGGCGTCCCGGTCAAGCTCGGCAAGAACGGCATAGAACAGATAATCGAGATCAGCCTGACCAACGACGAACGTACCGCCCTGCATAAGAGCGCCGCGGCCGTGCAGGAGCTAGTCGATATCCTTAATATCTAAGATAGGGAAAAAACTCGGCTAAGAGGGCGGCCTGCTGGCGGCCCTCTTGCGATTTTGAGCCCTTAAAAATTCTTCCGAACCAGAGGCGACCTTTACAAAAAACGTGCGGCTGAGCCGCGAAACCCTTTGGCTCGGGTCCGCGTTCAACTCCCGCCCGTTGCCGCGGGCGATTCCGCCTTCGCAGTCTAGCTGGGGGTCTCCCCACAATTGTTCGCTCCCGTACGGTATCTTGCATGATGACTGTGCGATTCTTTCCAAGAAACTCTGTTTACAGAAAAAAATGGAGAATAGCCATGAAACGCACCACTTTCAGGGTCATGATGACCGCTCTCTTGGTTCTCGGCACCGTGGGGCCCGCTTATAGCCAGCGCGAGGGCCGGACGACGTTTACCGGGACAGCGGTCATTTACGGTACCGGCGCCAGCACCCGCACTATCACCCGCCAATTCACGCTTCGCATCGACAACGTGACATCACAAGCGGACGCCGACCGGTTTCTCAGGGTACTGGAACGCGGAGGCCAGGACGATCTTCTACGCGAGATAGATGACAACGACCTCGGCCGCTTCTCGCTCGGGGCGAGCGTCGGGCTGCCACTCAATGCCGTGTTAGTCGACAATTTCGAAGGCCTCACACGCGTTCGAGCCGTCTTTGCACGCTGGATCGGCTTTGGGGAACTGCGTTATGGACACCGGTCAGTTGATTATCCGTTTAGCTATGTTGAGCTGATCATCGACCGCGACGGCCGCGGTCAGGGCTCGTATTTCCAGGCCGCGCGCATCCGCTCGCGCCCGGGCAATACGATCGAGATCGAAGATTTCGGCACCTTCCCCTCAAAACTAATGGGCGTCCAAATGCGTGGCCGTCGCCTCGGATGACGGTGCCGTTCGAGCCGGGTCCTCTCGCCCGCCGGCGCTCGCTCTCAAGAAACGTCGACGGCGGTTTGGCGTGCGGCGTGGACTGGAAAATTGCAGGGACATCCTCGAACTGAACGAGACATTTCTTCGCAAAAACACCCCCGCAGGCTAAACGTCGTTAACGAAAGAGACGAGTTTCCTCTTGACGTCATTGCGAACAAGACTAATATATTGTTAGGTGAAACAGGTCAAGTGTCCAAACTGCGGAGAAGCGAATCCGGCCAAATACAAATTCTGCCCGCACTGCCGAACCGCGCTCGACGTTAAGGTCGAGCCGACCTCTGCGGCATTGGCCGAAGCGAGGGCGGGAACCCCACCTGCTCAGCCGATAAGGCCTAAGTCCCCTGCCCCTGATGCCGCGGGAAGCACTTTCTCCGACCGTGATCATCTGTTTGAAACTGTTGAGGAAACGACCGGAAGGCGCGGCAGCTACCTCAAACTCTTTGGCGTAGTCGCCGTCGCGGTCGTCATAGCGGGTGGCGTGATCGGGTACATGACACTAGCCACGGACGTCGGCGACAAAGTAAAGGCCCCGACCGACATGGAACTCGCCATCCGCGACCATTTCTTGCTCGTCCAGAAACGCACGGCCACCGACATCGAAACCTACTACTGCGGCGACTACTACTGGTCGCGTGTCGGTGTCGAAACCCGCGTGGACATGCCGAACCCACTGCTGCGTGTTAACAAATACACTGCCCGCGCGACCCCGGCTCCGAATAATACCTGGTCCATCACCGCCGCGCCTGTCACATCGCCCGAGATGGACGAACCGTGCCGCTGACGGACAGCCCGACCGCGGCCGCCATCCTTCTTGCGTAGCCATCCACCCGCAAGCGTGTAGATAGCTGAGTCGTTCATCAAAACTCGATCGACGAGCGAACCGGACGGCATATAACATCAAGGTCGTAAACATGAGCCTCGGCTCCCTCGCGGTGGGTTCTTATAAGTACGACCCGGCATGTAAAGCGGTACGCCGCCTTGTCGATGCCGGAATCGGCATGGAGCAAAAAGTGTACGGCCATCTCCTTTCGCCCGGCAATGAGCCGTCGGCGATGACGGTTGCGCTAGCAACACGTTTGGAACGAAGATCTCGACGTGAAGCTTGTTAAAGTAGACGATCTTCTTGCCGGCCGGAGCGCTAACTATCCGATGGAGCAGCCGTACATTCACAAGACAGGACGGACCGTCTGGACTCGTGGAGCACCTCGGCGACCAACGATTCAAAGTCGTCTCTTTTTCTCGAGGCGGACATGTTTGAAAAAAACCTCGGCTTCTCTGTGTCAACGCAAAACGTGGATGACCTCAGCTCGCTGCCTGCCTAAAAACGGCCGAGGCCTCGTCGCTCAGGTTGACGAACGGGGCACGAGGGTGAACAATGGTTCACTAAGAATGTATCGCCGCTCAAAGTTTTTAGAAGCTCTGTTAGAGATCCGCTGCGAAATGGCGCGCGAGGCTGACTATGATGTCGTCCTTTTTGCGGAGTCTGCACGTACCGGAAGAAGGCCGCCCGCCCGCCGGCCGCAGGACTCCGCCGCGAATCGCCGGGACTTGGTGGGCACCGAACCCGATATCATCCCCTTGCTCGTCCGCTCGAACGATCGCTAGCTGCAACCCCGCGTAATGCTCCGGTACCTGATCTCGTGTTTCGTGATTCTGACGGTCGTCGGCATCGCGGCGCTTTATTTCTTCCCATCATACTGGGTCCATCGCTATGACGAATTGATCGAGCGGCATGCACGCGTTTATCGGTTGGATGAAAGACTTGTTTGGAGCCTTATCTACGAAGAGACCTATTTCAGATCGTGGATGATTGGCGGCGATCAGGAGGTCGGGCTGATGCAGGTGACCCCCACGGTTGCACGCGAATGGGCTGCGGAAACCGGTTTTAGCGAATTTCAGCGGCAAGCGGCCGAGAATGTCAACGAGCTGCTCTCGGACCCCGAACGAAACATCCAGGCCGGCTGCTGGTATCTCGAAAAGCTCCGCGAACAATATCGCGGCCGTCCGGCGGAAACCGCAATGGCCCTTGCCGCCTACAACGCGGGAGCTAGCCGCGTCGAAGAATGGACGCGCGGCACGGATGCCGCTCAGATCTCAGAGGCCAATTTTATCTCACGTATCGGGATCCCATCCACACAGGCCTACGTCACATCGATCCTCGAAAGGTATCGTAATGTGCCGGCACGGCAATAAGGGCCGGTCGCGCTTATGGTTCGGTTACTGTTTGCCAAATACGTGCTGACCATCAGCGGCGACCCGATCGAGGATGGCGGAGTCGCCATCAATGGAACCGCGATCGCCTCAGTGGACACCCGCGAGAATTTGCTGACGATGTATCCGGAAGCAGCCTTCGAGGACTTCGGAGGGGCCGCGATGTTGCCGGGTTTCGTCAACTGTCATTCCCATCTCGAGGTCACGTCAATGCGCGGTGCGCTTGATGATGTCGAGCACGATTTCACAGCATGGCTTCTAAAGCTGACCGCGATCCGTTCGAGCCTGTCAGATGGAGAGATCCGCGAGTGGGCGCTTAACGGTGCCATCGAGGCCGCGGCCTCGGGCGTGACGTGCCTTGGCGACATTGGCCGGTTCGGTGAGGCCGGCC
>DATLNN010000266.1:0-2953 GCA_035536695.1 Pyrinomonadaceae bacterium
AAAAGAGAAGCATTTGCTTCCGTGGTACCCGGAAAGACTGGATTGGTACGATTACTGGCTCAACGTGCATTTCCCGGGTATGCGCAAATGGGTCCTGCCGACGCTTGAAGAGGAACTGAAGGCTGTCGAGAAGCGATCTTATACCTACAAGGACCTGCTTGACCTGTTCGATACATCAACTAAGCGTTTTTCGACGCGAGTCGCAATGCGCATCGAGCGCGACGGGCGTAAAGAGCAGTACACCTATGAGGACGTTCGCGAGTTGACCTTGCGGGCCGCCGGCTTTCTGGCCAAAAAGGGAATTGGCCACGGTAGCAGGGTCGTGCTCTTTTCGCACAATATGCCCGAGTGGGGAATGGCATATTTTGGGATCCTGAAAACCGGAGCGACGGCGATCCCTATAGATCCTGCGAGCTCCGTTGACGAGATCGTTGCCTTTGCCAAGGCGGGAGAGGCGTCGGCGATCCTGATCAGCCCGAAATTGGCGGCCGAGAATCCTGAACTCGAGGAACGACTACGGAGCGCGAACACTCTTGTCCGCACCGACGCCCCTTCGCCGGCGTCGGGGTCATCGTCGCAAGGGAAGAAAACGGCCGGGAAACGCAGCCCTGGAGTTAGCGATGTGCCCGCCCCGGCGGTCTACACTTTCGACGAGGTATTTGAGATCCCAACTGAGACGGAAGAAGCCAGGCGGAACGCGCTGCTTCCAGCGAAAGTGCCTTCAAACGCTATCGCATCTCTTATCTTTACCTCCGGCACAACCGGCACGCCAAAGGCGGTGATGTTGTCGCATAAAAATTTCGTCAACATGATCTCGATGCTCTCGTCTGTGCTCGATATGGATCTCACCGACGGGGTGCTGTCCGTGCTGCCCATGCATCACACATTCGAGTTCTCGGCCGGTTTTCTCACACCGTTCTCAAATGGCACGCAGATCACATATCTCAATGAGCTGACGGCGGAGGACCTGTCGAAGACGATCGAGAACAGCCACGTGACGGGCATGGTCGGCGTTCCCGCTTTGTGGGAGATGCTCCACCGGCGGATCAAGACCCGCCTGCGCGAACGCGGCGATTGGATCGCCGATCTGGCAGACAACGTGATCGAGTTCAACGCCTGGATACGCGACAACACCCCGTTCAATCTGGGCCCTATCGTATTCTTCCCGATCCATCAGGGAATGGGCGGTAAGATGCGTTATCTGATCTCCGGCGGCTCCGCTCTGAGCGAAAAGGTGCAAAAAGACCTGCACGGGCTTGGGTTTACCGTATTGGAAGGGTATGGCCTCACGGAATCATCCCCGGTGTTGACGGTAGCCCGTCCGGGCAACAAGATGCTCAAGGGCAGCGTAGGTAAGCCTTTGCCGGGCGTCGAAGTACGGATCGCCGAGCCCGACGAGAATGGCGTTGGCGAGGTGCTGGCCCGGGGGCAGAATGTGATGGTCGGCTACTACAACAACGAAGATGCGACAGACGCCGTGCTCAACGACCGATGGCTAAAGACCGGCGATCTCGGCCGCCTGGACGATGACGGAAACCTCTACATCGTCGGGCGGTCAAAGGATGTCATTATCGATTCAAATGGCAAGAATATTTACCCCGACGAGATCGAGGATCATTACGGTACGTCACCCTATATTAAAGAGCTCAGCATTGTCGGTCTGCCCGATGACGACGGAGGCGAAAAGATCGCGGCACTCGTTGTGCCGGATTATGAATATGACATCGCGTTGTCGCGCTCGGAGGTGAACAAGCAGATCGAGACCCATTTTCGCGAGGTCTCATCCGGCCTGGCATTTTTCAAACGGGTCAAGGTTCTCCATACCACCCCTTTCGAGCTGCCCCGCACCGCAACCCGCAAAGTAAAACGCCCTGAGGTCCTGGGGATGGTTCAAACACTCGAGGACCGGTCAAGATCAAAAACGACAAAGGTCGTCGAGTCGAAAGGCGACGACAACCTGCTGTGGATCAGAAAGGTCGTGGCCAGCGTTTCTAGCCGCCCACTTTCCGACGTGGCCGTCGAAGACAAGTTGGCCGATCTCGGTTTCGATTCGCTCATGTTTGTTGAATTGCAGGCTGCTGTAGAGGATGCCGGCGGCCGTGTACTTTCGCCGGATACTTTGAATGAATCGCAGACAGTTCGAGAGCTTCTGACGGTGGTCCAGCGTGTCGATAAATCGAAGAAACTCGCCGACGAGCCAAGGATTGAGGAAAAGAAGGACGAAGAGGAGATCTACATTCCTTCGATCTTGCGCCGGCTGGGAAATTCGGTTGTGGATCTAGCTCAGAACACGCTTTACGAAGGTGTGCTCGATACCCGCATAGAAGGGGAATCGAACGTGCCTCAGCACGTGAATTTCATCGTTGCGCCGAACCACACGTCTCATATCGACACTGGGCTTGTAAAAAAAGCCTTGGGCAAAGAGGTCGCTGAACAGACGGTTGCTGTCGCGGCCGCCGATTATTGGTTCGATACGAAATATAAACGGGCATACATGAATAATTTCACGACCCTGGTACCGATAGAAAGAACCGGAAGCTTGCGTCAATCGCTGCGGCACGTCACCCAGATCCTTAATGAAGGTTACAACGCACTTATCTTTCCCGAGGGCGGGCGGCAGGAAACGGGTCAGATCAGCGAGTTCAAGCCCATCATCGGCTATCTCGCGCTCAACCAGCGGATCGGCATCCTGCCCATTTATATTTGGGGCACATACGAAGCATTTCCAAAAGGAACCATCGTTCCGAAAGGGAAAAGCATCGGAGCAAGGGTAGGCGCCAAGGTCGGCCGGTTTCTCGAGTACGACGAGCTCAAAAAGATGACCGCGGGCGTGCCGAATTCCGAGGCCTACAGATTGATAGCGGCACGCGTTCAGCACGAGGTTGAGAATATGCGTGACGGCCGGCGGGATAAATTCGATGTTCCTGCGGTGAGAAAACAGTGGAAAGCCGAC
>DATLNN010000267.1:0-2704 GCA_035536695.1 Pyrinomonadaceae bacterium
CCCCTTATCCACCTCTTGTCTGGCGTTGGCGAAGGTCTCATATCGGGGCAGAAGAAGCTCCTGCTTGAGAATGCCGTTCACACGCTCGGCGATCGGGTTCTCGAGCGGGTTTTTCTCGCTCATGCTGATCCGCGTTTTACCCAAGAGCTTTAGGTACTGCTCGCTGTAATACTGCATCCCGCGGTCAGAGTGATGTATCAGAGCATTGTTTCGCGTCTTTCTGATGACGGGTTGCGAGACGAAACTGACCCCATGCGTCAAAAGGATACTTTGACTGGGAAATTAATGTTCAGACCCTTTGCGCCCCTGGTTCAGCAATTGTCTATTTTGTTCAGGTTTTCGGCATATTGCCGCGAGTTGTAATTCTGATCAGAATCTGCAGGAATTGTGCTTGTAGTCGATTGAACTTAGCCTGCTGTTCTGGAGTAAGAACACTATATATTTCCGCTAGTAGCCGTTCTTTTTCGACGATCATTTGGGCGATGATCTGCCCTTGCTGTGTTGCTAGAATGCGCACCTGCATTTCATTAAACGTACCGTTTTGCGACAGAGTCCGCATCGTGACCTCTGTCATCGCCAGACGAAGAAGCAGCGGCTGGATCCTCGGGCCCGCCGCATTGATGATCTGCCTGATCTGCTCCGTCTGCGCGGCGGTCAGTTCTATATATTCAGCGATGCGCACCAGTATAGAGCGCAATTCGTCACTCCATTCGCTGCCTAATCGAGCCGGGATTTCGCCTCCCAGGATGCGCTGCGCGACTATCTGACCTCTCTCGTTACGTGTGCCGATGACAATCACCTGATCGCCTTCGCGGAAATCGTTTAGGCCAGCCGAGCGCCGGTCGCGTTTGAGAACGGACCTATTAGTCACGACGGCAACCTGCTCGGTATCATTTGAAAGTTTGACTGTAATAGTTGCTGAGCTAACGCCAATCGATACTACCTGACCAAAGAGAGCGTAAGAACGGTCATCCTGTTGAGCACCCAGTGCGGTTGACGTGAAAGATAGGCTTACCGCCACCGTGAAAGCCAATAGACAAATATTCTTTACCATCTTTTTTCCTCAAATTTGAAAAATCTTGTTTTTATTGTAGCTGAAAAAACGGATCAACAATACCTCCGCGAAATCTAAAGTTGTCCGTTTTGATACGCTACTTTGTTAAATCAGTTGACATGTCGTTTAAACGTGTTTCCAATTGAAAAGGGGATATTTCTGGGTCTCCGCTTTCAGATCGCTGAAAGCTCGTCCGTAACCTCTATCAGTTTATGACGAACAGGAATCTCTGGTCGGAAAGCGGCATTAAATATCTGCTGTAGAGTTTCCTTTGTTCCTGAATGGCATGTTCCAGATTTTTACCGCCGAAGAGAAGCATGGTGCGAGGGCCCGCCCATTTGAGCATGCGCGGCACCCTCATGGTGAAACGGTCGAGCGCACGGCAGGTAATTATGTCGCATCCCGCTGGATCGGTCTCGGAAAACTGACGATTGACGACGCTTGTCCGATCCGCGATCCCTATAGATAAGACCGCCTTCTCAAGAAATGCAGCTTTGCGCTCCTTCGATTCGATCAGCAAGGCCTTCAAATCATCTCGCACCAATAGGCACGGTATCGACGGCAGCCCCGCGCCGGCCCCGACATCGGCAAAGGTCGAGTTCCGCGGAAGATGCTCGAGCAGCATCAAGGATTCGAGGATGTGCCGGACGGCAAATTCCTCGGGCGTGCAGGGAGCGACCAGATGGAGCACCGGATTATTTTCCTGGACGAGTTCATAATAGCCGGTCAGTCGTGTGATGTGCTCACCGCTGAGTAACAGGCCGAAAGCTTGCTGATGGGTCAACAGAGAGTCGGCAAAACCCGATCTATCGACGGCCATAAAAAAGGTTTGGGAGGCGAGCGTGTTGACTCTCGACTCCCGATCTCCGTCCTCGACTATTTTTGGTGCGGACGAATGGAATCGAACCATCACGGCCTCGCGGCCACGGGCTTCTGAGACCCGCGCGTCTACCAGTTCCGCCACGTCCGCACACGGCGAACTTTCGATAATACGAATTCGCGGGCTAAAACTCAAGAATGGCCTTTGGATTTGGTATATTGGCGAAGTGAGCGATGATTTGAACTCGAACATTGCCGAGGTTCGGCGGCGGATCGAGCAAGCGGCAGCGAGGTCAGGGCGGACGGCTGGCGATATCGAGCTCGTCGCGGTGACTAAGACGCATCGCGGTGAAACAGTCCGGGAAGCTGTCGCCGCCGGAATTACCGTATTTGGCGAGAATAAGGTGCAGGAAGCGGAGTCGAAGATCGAAGAGCTCGGCCGTGACACCATCACCTGGCATTTGATCGGACATCTGCAATCGAACAAAGCGCGGCGGGCTGTGCAGCTGTTTGATACCATCCAGTCGGTCGACTCTCTTGAGCTTGCTCGCCGGCTCGAGCGTATCTGTCGCGAAGAAGGGCGCCCGTCGTTACCGGTTTATGTGCAGGTCGATCTGGCGGGCGAGGAAACAAAATCGGGGATCGCTCTAAGCGAGCTAGACGCTCTTGTCGAATATCTGGGCACCTGCGAACACCTACTTTTCGACGGGTTGATGGTGCTGCCGCCATTCTTTGACGATGCCGAAATGGCCCGACCTTTCTTCAGAGAGCTGCGCCTGATCCGTGATGACCTGGCGTCGAAGAATGCCTTTGCAACCGGGACAGGCCATC
>DATLNN010000268.1:0-9166 GCA_035536695.1 Pyrinomonadaceae bacterium
GTCAGGTCTCGCGTGTCCACAATCATTCCGAACAGAAATGCTGGATGACTGTGCCGGTAGGCAAGCTCCAGGGTCAAAATTTTGCTATAGAAGCGATCGATGAATCAAAAGGTTTCTGTCGGCTGGTGGAAACTGACACGTTCGAAATGTCGGAGAATATGCCGGCAAAAGTGGAACTCGAAGAGCCTGTGCACCAGATTCTCAATCTGCCGGAGTACGATCAGCGCGCGGTTAGTCTCCACGTCTACTCGAAGCCCTACGATCGGTGCCTTTCATACTGCCGCGATACGGATACGTTTAAAGAGGTGCAGCTTCATTACACCAGCATTGGTGGAAAGCTGCTCGCCGGTTGTCAATTGTAATCGGTTTCATCTAATCGTATTTGTCGAAACCGTAGAACCTGAGCGCCAATGGGCCATTTCGAAATAGCAACAGCCAATTGCGCATCAACGCTTCACTAACACGCGATATTTACTTTCAGATTGGCGCGATGGCCCTGTTGTGCGCCCTGTATATTGCCGTGCGCTTGTGGGGCCTGACCGACGTCTGTCTTTGGTTCGACGAGATCTTCAGCGTTCACGCAGCCGAACACTCGTGGGACACGATCCTCTCATTTATCGCCGCCGACCTGATCCATCCGCCCCTCTTTTACATACTGCTGAAACTCTGGACCACCACCGGTGGGGAGGGAATTTACTGGCTGAGGCTTCTGCCGGTAATTCTTTCAGTGCTCGCCGTATTTCCGTTCCTCGCCCTTTGTCGGGAACTTGACCTTTCATTTCGGATTCGACTTCTTGCACTATTTTTGTTCGCGGTCAACGGATCGTTGATCAAATATGCGCAGGAAGTCCGGATGTATAGCTTGCTGTTATGTCTGTCGCTTTTTTCGATTTGGTTATTTACTCGATGCATGAACCGGAAGGGAGGCGTGATTCCTCTTGTCATAGTAAGCATTTTGCTTGTTTACACCCACTATTTCGGCTGGCTCGTTATAGGAGCTGAGGCGGCGGCCGTCGCTCTACTTCATAGGCAAAGATGGCGTCAGATGGCCGCGATAGTTGCCGTTACTGTGACCGCCTTTGTTCCATGGGTTTGGATGATCATTGAGGCATCCGCAAGCGGTTCGGGCCTCGGGCAGAATATCGGCTGGATGTCGCGCCCCGGCCTAAGGCAGATCGGAACGTTTCTACTCAATCTGGTGGAGCCGGCCTATCACCAGATGAGCAGCGCCGAGCCTGTATCGTACTTTCTTGTTTCTATACCAATTGCTCTGTGCATCGCGGCGGCTGGGGTCATTTACATCGCAGGTAACCGGCAGGATCGATCGCATGGTCGGCCGGTTTACCTGTTAGCGTTGGTCACAGGGGTTCCAACGGTAGCCGCGCTAGCGGCAAGCTGGCTTCTGCCGTACTCGATCTGGGGAACACGTCATTTGATAATTGTTTTTGCGCCGTGGGCCATTCTCGCTTCCGTCATTCTTGTAAGCGTCCAACAGGTATGGCTCCGCCGGTCTCTCATCGCCCTCGCAATTGGAGCCAGCGGTTTTGGCTTTCTAGCCCGGCCTGAGCGAAACGCCCAAGAGTATTCCTGGTGCCGATGGGAGCAGCACTCAGCATCTATCGAGCGCGATGCGAGCATCTACGCCGCCGAAGATATCATTGCTTATCACATCTGGTTCGCGAGAAGGGAAATGACCCCGGCTGTTTATAAGGTCACGGGGCTCGACGGTATCCGCGAGGATGCAGCCTATTTTCTGCCGCGACGGTTCACCGGCGTAACCACTAAGGACGTCGCCGCGATCGACGAAGATCAAGTGTGGTTCGCTTACCGCGGATCGACCATCGACCCGGCAAAGCCGCCCCTCCAGCAATTTGCTGCAAAAGGCTATCGAATTGAGAAATACGATGTGCAGTCCACAAATAGCGACGGAACGATAATGTTGTTGTTGGAAAAGTAGGCTTACTTTCGTTTCCAGCGCACACCTTCTTTTGTGTCTTCGAGAATGATCCCTTTCGAGGCCAATTCGTCCCGAATCTCATCAGATCTGGCAAAGTCACGGTTGTGGCGGGCATGCTGGCGCTCTTCGACAAGGGCTTCGATCTCGGCGTCGAGCGATGAATCATCTTGAGTGCCAAAGATCCCTAGAATCGAATCGAATTTCCTGATCGCCCCGAGGATGACCAACGCATCCTGTGCCCCGATCTCGCCTTTCGCCTGCGTATTGACTTCCCGGACCATGTCATGGATCGCAGCCAGGGCGGCCGCTGTATTGAAATCATCATCCATGGCGGTCTCGAATTTCTCGATCGCTCGTTGAGCGACGATCGCTAAGTTGGAAGGCTCATCCTCGCTACCGTTGGGCTTTCCGCCTCTATGGGCCGCCTCGAACAGGAGTGATCGAAAATTGCGAAGCCTTCCAACGGTCGATTCCGCTGCCTGGAGGCCTTCGAAAGTAAAATTGAGCTGCTTCCGCGTCGGAACCGAAAGAAGTAGATACCTGATCGCGAGCGCCGAGTAGCCCTGGTCACGAAGATCGCGAAACGTGAAAAAGTTTCCCTTTGACTTTGACATCGTAACGTCGTCGATCTTGAGGAACTCGCTGTGCAGCCAGTATTTGGCAAATAGCTTACCGGTCGAGCCTTCGCTCTGAGCGATCTCGTTCTCGTGATGTGGAAACTGTAGGTCCATGCCGCCGGCGTGCAGATCGAATGTCTCGCCCAGATATTTCATCGACATCGCGGAGCACTCGATATGCCAGCCGGGCCGCCCACGGCCAAACGGGGCGTCCCAGCCCGGCTCCTCATCCGGTCCAACGAGCTTCCACAGGGCGAAATCGCGTGCGTCCTCCTTGTCGTATTTATCAGTATCGACCCGCTCGCTGCCGCCGGCGACGTTTCCCGAAAAGTTTATTTTCGACAGCTTGCCATAATCAGGAAAGGTCGAGATCCGATAATAGATCGAACCATCGGATTCGTATGCTTTTCCGTTTTCGAGCAGTTTCGAGATGATCGCGATCATCTCCGGTATGTGATGTGTGGCACGCGGCGTTACCTCTGGCCGCTCCATGCCCAGAGCGTCAAAATCCTCCCAAAAGTATTGGATAAAGGGTGCCGTGAATTCATCGATCGAGATACCTCTGGCATTAGCTTCGTTGATGATCCGGTCGTCGACGTCGGTCAGATTAAAAACATGGGTAACCTCATAGCCCTTGAATTTCAAATATCGTCGCAGCACGTCACCAAAAACGAACGTGCGGAAATTACCGATGTGTGCAAAATTCCAGACAGTCGGGCCGCAGATGTACATCCGGACTTTGCCGTCCTCTATCGGATGAAACTCCTCGACTTGTCTTGACAATGTGTTAAAAAACCTGAGCATGTTAAAAGTAACGATTAGCTATAAGCTATCAGCTATCAGCCGTTTCGGAAAAGAGCTCCACATCGCCCTCAACAAAATTCGCCCGGGCCTCGTCCGAAAACAGATACTCGCGGCTATAGAAGCGTAGCGGATAGTCCTTGTCGTATTTTGCCACGAGCTCGTTCGTCTTATCGACCAACGATGCCCCGTTCTTAACGGCGTTGAACGCGGCAACGGCGCGCATCCAAAAGACGGTCAGCGTTTCGTGATATGGCATCCCTTTCTCCAGATCTACACCAAAACCCTTCACCAGCAGATTAAACAAGCCGCGTCGCATAATTTCCGTCGCGGTTTCCAGATCATGGTGCTCGAGATAATATAATGCGACCACAAGATGCTCGGCGTGTTTCCAGACAGAACGTGCGACGCTCGCGTCTTCGAACGATCTGACGAGGTCCGTTATTTCCCTTTCGTTAGTGTATCTCATGATCCAGTCCAACTTCTTTCAATCCAAATTGCTCGATAATCCTCGTTCCCGCCTCGTCCGGTGAGATATCGGATGTGTCGATAACGAGCGTCTCGCGTCCGGGCAGCGGCGATAACAGGTCGTTTCGCTGCTGTGACCCATCAACCGAGGACGGGTCGGTAAGCTTTCTCAACCGCACCCGCGATCCGTCCACTATCCGTTCCTTTCTGATATCGTCCCGGCAATGAACGCGAACCAGGTGGACCTCGCCGCCGTTGTCCTCGGCTGCCGCAATAAGTTGCCGATATCGATCGTCGTCCTCGCCCTTTGCATAGCACCACGTGTGGATAATATCGATGCCCTCGCGAGCCGCATGCGCGATCACCTCGCAGCGCAGTTTTAAGACCATCGTCCAGAACTCGGCGGTGCCAAAATCAAACACCGGCTTTACGCAATCAATGGTCAGGTGGTTATGAAACACCTTGAAATATGTGCGCAATGATACGGCATTGGCAATAGTCAATTTACCGGCCGCTTGGCCCATGAATAATTATCAATTTCATAAACAGCCGAACAGCCGTAGAAGTCAGAACCGCACCCTGCGTGCGCGGGCGGCCAATTCGCTGAAATTTAAGGGTGTCGGAAATCAGAAAAAGGGCCGCCATCAGAGCGGCCCCTCGTTGTCTGTGAACTCAGGCTCGCGCTCGCAGCGCTGGCTCTGTCTATGCGGCGATCCTCAGCTCCTGATCAAAGTCGTCCATGAACAGGTACTTTCGCCACTCAGGTCGGTTCTCGGCGTAGTGACAAAGAAGTACATGGTCAAGCCCCAGGCGAAGCAGCTTTTGCGATGTAAGCAGGGGCATGCGCGCTTGTTCAGGTGTTCGATTACCCTTCCGCTGGTTGCATTTTACACAAGCGGACACCAGGTTGTGCGGAGTGCTCTCACCGCCCTGGGCCTTCGGGTAGATGTGATCAAGCGTCAGATCCTTGGCGTGTTTGTGCTCGCCGCAGTACTGGCAGCGATACCGGTCGCGAATATAGATGCGCGCCCGCTTCATTGTCGTCTCGCGGTTATTCCGCCGAACGTGAATGTAGTGACGGAGCCTGACAACCGACGGAACCGGAAAGGTGGTCGATGGCGAATGGAGAACATTATCGCCATCGTTTTCCTCAACAAAGATCGCGCCGCGAAACCACAGGCATACGGCCCGTGCGACGCCAACCGTTCCGAGGGGCTCGTATGAAAAATTTAACAGTAAAACTCGACCCGTAAGCAAAACACGATGTCCTCCTTTTTTCTATGTGTAATGTAAACGCAACTCTCCTGAAACGCAAGCACTATATCTGGTCGCGTACCCTTTATTCAATTCAATATCTTGATGCATGCAAGCCTCTCTGGCGGTGCCGCGGATTTCCGTATTTTTGTATGGCATAATTTGATGTGGACATTGATCAGATGGAGGGGCTCTTGCCCGGGAGTGGTTTTTATGTGTCTTAGCGATAATTGCGACGATGGCCGCAGAAAGTTTGTTGTCGGGGCCGCCGGTGCCATCGTTAGCGTGGCCGTGGCTAGGGCCCTCGGTCAGGCGAACTATCCGCACAATTACCCGCCGGTTACGCGCGTTCTGGATAGTCCGACGATCACGCACGGATCGGTTATATTCAAGCATGGCGGGCAGGATTCTATCGACGGTTTTCTTGCGCGGCCCAAGGCCGACGGCCGATATCCGGGAGTGGTAGTGATCCCCGGTAATGTCATCACAGAGGAGTACATTCCCAATACTTGTGCCGCTCTTGCCGTGGCAGGCTTTGTCGGCCTTGCACCGAACATCTTTCACACGCTGCCCGCCAACGCCCGCACGCCCGAGGAGCGCCGCCTCGCAACCGCTGCCCATGTCAACTCAGATTGCCTGCTCGACATAATGTCGGGTATGGATTACCTTCGTACTCAACCGTTTATTAAGCCAGACGGCTTTGGAGTGGTAGGGTTTTGTTTCGGAGGCCATCTGGCCATGATGCTTGGCTCACGCTCGCGCGAGCTAGATGCGGTCGTTGCATATCACCCGGGGCCAACAATTGCTGCGGAGATCAACCGATTGACAGCTCCGGTCCTGATCCATCAGGGAACGGCCGACCGCAACGTGCCAGTGGCTCAGATAAAACAACTGGAGAAAACGCTACGCGCTCAAAAAACGCCCGTCGAGGTCAATTGGTACGAAGGAGCCGACCATGGTTTTCTCGCTTACACGCGTCCGTATTACCGTCCGGATCACGGGAAGCTCTCATGGGAACGCACCGTTGCGTTTCTAAACAAACATCTCAAACGCAAAGCCTGAGCCTTTGAAGAGAACGTTGTGGGTCGAATCTTCGTCCGAACAGTTATGAGTGTTACTCCAGGCGGCCAAGGTGTGCACTCCGCAATTATGTCCGCCGCAAAGCCCGAAAACCCGGTCAACGTCATAGAAAATGCTGGTAACCTCGCGGCTCCAAGATTTTCCTCTGGCCGGCACTTATAAGGAGAATCGATCCAGCATCTGCCGTCATCTCCCCGATTCTGGTAACCGGAAGGGAATCGAGCGCTGTAGCATTGCTTTCATCGATGGTAAAAAGCAGTTCGAAATCTTCGCCGCCGTGCAGCGCCATCTCGCGGCAGTCGTCCGAGTGAAAAAAGCTTCCCAGCTCAGTCGAAACCGGAATGCGTTCAGCAAAGATACTCGCCCCAGTCCCGCTTTGGTCACACAGGTGCCGCAAATCAGATGAGAGGCCGTCACTGACGTCAATCATTGACGCCACAATACCGAGTGTTTGCAACCGATTAGCGAGCATGACCTGAGGTTGTGGTTGAAGCTGTTTGGACAGCAGATCACGGGTAAGATCCGGTAGCTCAGGGTCTATAATAAAACCACGTTCAAGCAGTTTCAAACCCCCGGCAGCGGCGCCTAGACGCCCCGTGACAAAGACTGCATCCCCGGCCTTCGCTCCGGACCGCATGAGTGATTTCCCAGAAGGCACTTCGCCTCCTGCGATGGAGTCGATAAACAGCCTTTCTGGAGACCGGGAAATGTCCCCGCCAACAAGCTCAACGCCAAAAGTGCGGGCCAAGTCGAACCAACCGGTATAGAACCGGTCAAGGAAATCCGTTTCCCACAAGCTCGCAGGTACTCCGATAGATACCATGGCCCAGACGGGTTTACCGCCCATAGCGGCAATGTCTGAAAGCGAAACAGCCAAGGATTTGTGCCCGAGGTATTCAGGCTCGGTCCAATCGAGACGGAAATCGATGTCCTCAATTAACATGTCCGCAGTGAGAAGCAGATCGGTGGCGTCGTTCTTAGGCAGGACAGCGCAATCGTCACCGATTCGAGGAACGGCGTATTTAGACCTAAGGTGATAGATGAAGTCAAATTCGCTCGACATATGCGGAAATGTTGACACAAGTATATTAAGTACTTACAATAACGCCGGCGGATATTACGGAAAACTTTAACATATCTCATCCCTATGACGGCACAGAATTCGGTACTCATACCTAACAAGATCTATTTCAAAATCGGCGAGGTCTGCGAACTTGTCGGCGTTCAGGCGCACGTCATGAGATATTGGGAAACGGAGTTTCCAATGCTCTCGCCGCAAAAAAACCAATCGGGGCAGAGAAGCTATAGGCGTCGAGATGTCGAGATCGCTCTCAGAATCAAGCAACTTCTCTACAACGAGATGTTCACTATCGCCGGCGCCAGAAAAAAGCTGCAGGCCGAACAACGCGAGGGGGCCCGCGCCCAATCAGCTCCGGGTGCGGCCCGGGAGCGCTCTAAGGACCGGATAGACGCCCCTACACTATTTGACACTAGTCTTCCGACGGACTCTTCCTCGCATGAGGCGCCCCAGTTCCGCCAGACTTCGCAATCCGAGAACGGCTTTTCTCCGGCCCAACGGGCGGCGCTTGCGAAGGTCGCGTCAGGCCTGGTCGAGCTTCGCGAAATGCTCAAATCATCGGGCGTTTCTTGACAGGTGGTGTGATGACGACCTAATGTGGTTGTATTACACGGGACGTAGCGCAGTCTGGTAGCGCGTTCGCTTGGGGTGCGAGAGGTCGTGAGTTCAAATCTCGCCGTCCCGACCAATAAATACGGGGCTTTCGAAGCAATTCGAAAGTCCCTTTTTTCGTCAGTTCACCAAAGCCACGAGAGGGCTAATAGGTAACCCTTTTTATTTATCCACTTCCTAGGATTTATCTTTCGAAAAGAGCGCCTCCATTTTGCAACCATCATTAAGCACTCATCTTTGTAGGCGCTAGGCTAACCAACGCACCACTTGGGTGCAAAAGAGCTCCAATTTCCACTGCATACGCTCCAATTCTCAACAAATAAGCGGCTAACAAGCAGCGGAATAGAACTTGCGAAAGTCTCTCGTCAAAGGGCCTGATATCCAGTTCCCGTCGAACGTTAATCGAAAGCGATTCTATTTCCTAGGCATATGGCTGTTTTCAAAAGATACAAAGGTAAGCGCATTTCTTCCTCTCATCCGGACTACGCTAGAGCTCGATGGTGGATCTACAAGCGGCTAAAAGGGAAGGTCATCCATAAAAGTGTTCCAGAAGCCAAGACTAGACAGGAAGCTGAACTCGAGGAACGACAAATCATAAGGCCGCCTTCGATCACAATTACAATGTCACCGACACCACTACCACGCTCGCCGCATTCATAGAGAAGAAGTACCGTCCTTACGTTGAGCAGAACAATGTGAACAAGGGAGCAAAAGAGCTCTATATTCGGCTGTTGCTCGGATATTTTAAGAAGCAGACGCTAGCGAGGATAAGTCCCCAGGACTGCCGGAACTGCTTGGATCGGGAATTGATATTTCCATGAGCGGTCAACGCGAGCAGTTTTTCGGCGATGATCGTCTCAATCGGGTAAACAGACCAGCTAAGACGCTCTTGAGATAAAAGTAACGACGGTGTTCCGCCTTCCTTGGGCCCTGAATGATCGGATCGCCAATTCCAACATCAAAGAGGACCATCGGCGCCTTTTTGAGGTGCTTTGGAACTTCGCCACTTCCTGCCCAATAAGCCTGACGCATGCCTTCGTATCCCCTTCGTTGCGAGATTGATCTGATCCTCAAAACGGAACCAAATCCATCTTCCAAATCGGATTCCATTTCTATCTGCTTCGCCCTTAATGTCGATTCGACATCCGCTTTTACGACAAGGGCATCAACATCTATTGTATATCGAAGGGAGCCGTAAATTCTGAGCCGACAAACTCGCCCTTAAAGACAAGCTGCTGGTGCAGGACATCATCCGCGCTTAAAAAAAATGCCTCCAATTGGGAAGGCATTTCTTATACA
>DATLNN010000269.1:0-2764 GCA_035536695.1 Pyrinomonadaceae bacterium
GTTCACCGAGTCGATCTGCTGCACGACTCGCGGATTTGACGCATCAACGACATGAACGAGCAGCGCGCTGTCTTCGATCTCCTCGAGCGTCGCTCTGAAAGCGGAAAGAAGCGTCTCGGGAAGGTCGCGGATAAAACCTACCGTATCATTTATGATCACTTCCTGGTCGTAGGGCAGCCGAAGACGCCGGGACGTGGGATCGAGCGTGGCAAACATTTTCTTTTCAGCATAGACATCACTTTGCGTGAGCGCGTTCAAGAGCGTCGATTTGCCAGCGTTTGTATAGCCGACGAGCGATATTATCGGCAGGTTCTTCTGAACGCGCGTTTTGCGGCGTTCCTGCCGCTGACGGCCGAGATTATCAACCTGCTTTTCGAGCTGGGCGATCCGGTCACGCACCCGGCGGCGGTCCGTCTCGAGCTTTGTCTCGCCGGGGCCCCGCCCGCCGATGCCGCCCATTAGGCGTGAGAATGCGGAATTTTGCCCGATGATGAGCCGCGGAAGCAGGTATTTGAGCTGAGCGAGTTCGACCTGCAATTTGCCCTCGCGGCTTTGGGCCCGTTGAGCAAAGATATCGAGAATAAGCTGGGGCCGGTCTATGACCTTAAGTTCAGTTGCCTCACTCAGAACACGCACTTGCGCTGGAGAAAGCTCAGTGTCGAACACGAGAATATCGGCGCCGAGGCGCATTGAGCGGATCAACAGATCCTCAAGTTTTCCCTTACCGAGCACCGTTTTCGGGTCGATCTGCGGCCGACGCTGGATGATCGTATCGAGCACGACGACGTCGGCAGATGTCGCGAGTTCGTTCAGCTCCGCGAGCGATTCTTCCGCCGACTCCACATCGCCCGTCGTAACGCCAACCAGAATAGCCCTGTCGCGTCCGGTATGACGTTTTCGTGCCGTCAACCGAATGCGGGCCATTTCGTCCTCGAGAGACTCGATGAGCTCCGTAAAATCAGTGTCGAGGTGTGCGGGAATGTTAGGTTCAAGGTACGCAAACGCGGTGTCAGAACCGTCTGCCGTAGCGGATGGTTGGAGACGCGAAGGGTGGTGCTGGCCGTTTGACGGTTCGCCAGTACTGTCAGACGCGTCGGTTAAACCACCCGCTACCGCAGGTGGTTCTGACATAGGCACAAGGTGCGCTGAGTGCACTAAGCCGGGCAGGCCGGTGGATTTGTCGACCTGGATTATCGACATCAGATCAAGCCGCAGCAACGCGAGATCTGTCAGGTCGTCCTGCGTCAGCCTTTCGCCGGCAAGATGGGTGTGAACGCAGCGGAGGCCGCGGAATCGATCTTCAGACACCCGGGCGCGGCCGAAATCAGGCAGCTCGATCTGCTTAGCCGTACCGACCATTACATACTCGACCTGTCCCTTGCGGTTGATCAGCACGCCGATCTGGCGATTGGTCTCGGCCGACAGCCCGCTCATCTGGCGCGCAAGTTCAGGCGAAACGATAACATCTGCCGCAACGCGACGCGTCGTCAGCCGCTCTATCCGCCTCAATTGATTCTGCTTAAGACCGCGAGTAAAACCGTGTACGTTGCCGATAAATCTCAAATCCTCCTATACATTAAAATTATAGCAAAACCGGCCAGATGGGTTCCGCCAAACGTGTTTGTCGAGCATCGATTGAGACAAGAAAAGGCCAAGGGGACGCTCGTAGGTGACGAGGTTGCTCTCGACCTCAGTTTTCGCGATACTGAAACGGCACCGTTTACGGTCGTACTTCCGCCTTTGTATGGCTACACCTACACCCAACGCAAGCTATAGCCTCACCCTAAGAGTTAAGATACAGAACCAGCCCGGCAAGCTCGGCGAGATCACGACCGCTATCGGCAAGACCGGCGGCGACATCGAGGGGATCGACATCGTCAGCGTAGGCAAGGACTTTTTGATCCGAGACATAACGGTCAACGCTGCGAGTGAATCGCACGACCAGGAGATAATATCGAGCCTGCGTGACATAGACGGCGTTGAGGTCGTGAATGTCTCGGACCGGACATTCCTGATGCACCTCGGCGGCAAGATCGAGATCGCCTCGAAAATGCAGCTCAAGACTCGGTCGGACCTATCGATGGCATACACGCCGGGAGTCGCCCGTGTTTGCCAGGCGATACACCGCGACCCGGAAAAGGTATTTAATTTGACAATAAAGAAGAATACCGTGGCGGTCGTCTCCGACGGCACGGCAGTCCTCGGCCTCGGCGACATCGGCCCGGCCGCGGCAATGCCGGTGATGGAAGGCAAATGCCAGCTTTTTAAGGAGTTTGGCGGCGTGGATGCGTTTCCCATCTGCCTGAGTACAAAAGACCCCCACGAGATTGTACAGACGATCAAGAATATCTCGGTCGCATTCGGCGGCATTAACCTCGAGGACATTTCGGCACCCCGATGTTTTGAGATCGAGGACCGGCTGAAAGAGGAACTGGACATCCCCGTTTTCCATGACGATCAACACGGCACGGCAGTGGTTGTGCTTGCAGCCCTGATAAACGCGCTCAAGATAGTCGGAAAACAGATGGAGGACGTCAAGGTGGTGGTCAACGGCGTCGGGGCGGCGGGCGTGGCCTGTTCAAAGATTGTTATGGCGGCTGGTGTTAAGAATATCGTCGGCTGCGATCAGACCGGTGCGCTTTACGAGGGCCGAGCCGAGAACATGAACTGGGTCAAGGACTGGTACGCCCGCAACACTAATCCGGACAAGGAACAGGGCAGCATTCATGACATTATTCGCGGTGCGGATGTGTTTTTCGGTTTG
>DATLNN010000270.1:0-10351 GCA_035536695.1 Pyrinomonadaceae bacterium
GAACGCACAGGAGGCCGCTCCGACGTTTACGCGACTTTTCAACACCGGAACCGGTGCAGAGCAGGGCCGGGCTGAGCTAGCCATTCAGAAGACGGGAAACACTGTGACGGTTTACGTTGCTCACGGAACCGGTGCGGCCAACAGCACGGGCCAGCTCTCAAAGGTCTCGTACGACACGGCCGCGCCGGCAACGCCGACATTTACTCTCGCGATCGACAACAATTTTTGTAGCCCTCAGTGTTTTTACAATATGGCGGTGGCGGTAGATCCGAATGACGCAAATCGGGTTTATCTAGGCGGCTCGCCAACCGTTGCCTTTGCAATATCGACAAATGGAGGCACAAGTTTCACGAGGAGCGAAGCGGGGCTTCACGTGGACACACACGCGATCGCCGTTGCTCCATCTGACCCGAATATTCTCTATTTCGGCAGTGACGGTGGTGTTTGGCGATCGGCAAACCAAGGTGGCACTTGGACGAGCCTTAACAATTCTACGCTTAGCTCTGTACAGTTTCAGAGCATAGCGGTGCACCCGCGCGATCGCCATTACCTGTTGGGCGGCACACAGGACAACGGCACAAATTATTTCCTGCCGAGCGGTACTACGTGGACCCGCGCCGTTGGCGGTGATGGCGGCTTTGTGGTTATCGACAGCGGTTCCCAGTCACCGACCAGCCTAACATCGTATCACACGTTTTTTAATACCACCGGGACGCAGATCGGTTTTGCCCGGTCGACCGCAACTCAGATCTCAGGCCAGCCAATTTATGGCGGGCTGCTGGGCTGTGTGAATAACAACTCCAACAACGGTATCGTCTGTGCGGATTCGACGCTGTTTTATGCGCCCCTGGCGCTCGGTCCGAATGCCACCGGCAGCACTGGCAATACCGTTTACTTCGGCTCGAATAAACTCTACCGCTCAATAAATCAGGGAACGCTCATGACGCCGGTTAGCCAGACCCTGCCGGGAAATGGCGAACGGGTCAGCGCGATCGGCATATCGCCGCAGAATGACGACGTTCGGCTGATCGGCTCGACGCTGGGCCGCGTTTACTATTCGAATACCACCGTCGCGACGACCATGACGGACATTTCAGTCGGCCTGCCCGGGCGCTATGTGGGACGAATAGCCATCTCGCCCGTCGATCAGAACACGGCGTATGTCGCCCTCGGCGGATTTGGCATCCCCGGGCGACATGTGATGAAGACGACAAATCTGAACGCGGCCACGCCGACCTGGGTCGACGCCGGCAGCGGCATCCCCGATATTCCCACGAATGGTCTGGTGATCGATCCCCAAAACCCAAACACGCTGTACGCTGGCACGGATATCGGTGTGTTTGTTTCAACGGACGGTGCCGTCACATGGCAGCCGTTTAGCAACGGTTTGCCGCGTGTGGCAGTTTTTGAGATCGTGCTACAGCCGTCGAGTCGCGTGCTGAAGATCGGAACGCACGGCCGGGGGGTCTATGAGTATGAACTCGCGCCCACGGCCCGCCCGCCCGCAGATTTCGATGGTGACGGGAAGAGCGATCTGTCGGTATTTCGTCCGGGCGATGGCAACTGGTTTCGCCGATCAAGCCAGACAGGTGCAGATGTGGGCACGCCTTGGGGAATCCCGGGCGATAAGCTTGTGCCGGGTGACTACGACGGCGACGGCAAGGCCGATCTGGCTGTCTATCGCGCGGCCACTGGCAACTGGCATCTCAACCGTTCGCGCGACGGCATCACGCAGGCGAATTTCGGACTTCCGACCGATCTGCCTGCCCAGGGCGATTACGACGGAGACGGGAAGACGGACCTTGCGGTGTTCAGGCCCGCGGACGGCATTTGGTTTATAAGCCAGAGCCGCGATGGGTTTACGGTGCAGCAATTCGGGGCCAATGGCGATAAACCCGTGGCGGGCGATTACGACGGCGACGGCAAGACCGACATAGCGGTTTACCGGCCGTCGCTCGGAACGTGGTTCATCCAGCGTTCGCGCGACGGGTTTACGTCCGCCGCCTACGGCGTCGCGACAGATAAGGTTGTACCGGGTGATTATGACGGCGACGGCAAGACGGATATTGCTCTGTTTCGCGAGTCGAACGCAACGTGGTACTACCTCCGCTCGCGCGATGGCGACGGAGCGATCCAATGGGGCTCACCGGGCGACATCCCGACCCCGGGCGATTTTGACGGTGATGGCAAGTTCGACGTGTCGGTCTTTCGCCCATCGGACGGCATCTGGTACCGGCTTAACTCCGCGAACAGCCAGTTCTTCGGAGCCCAATTCGGAGCCACCGGCGATCTGACCATACCGGCTGCGTACTTGCCGGTGCAATAAGGCAGAACCGCCCGCGTAAGCGGGTGGCATAAAGCGTAAAGAGAATTAGCCGCAGATAAACGCGGATGACGCAGATCGGAAAGATTATGATCCGCGTCATCCGCGTCTAATTTTTTTCTACCTTCGTTTTCCCGCCTACGGCAGGGGTTCTGCCTTGCTAGAACATGCCCTCGGTCTTTGCGATGGCCGGGTTCTTTGGATTTACAGCTTTTAATTTGTCGATGGTTGCCTTGAGGCTCGCCTTGTCTCCGTTCTCGACATATGCGAGCGCGAGATTTTGCAGCGTGATCTCATGGGTGGGACTGATGGCAAGCGCGGCATCATATTCTTTGATGGCCCGGGCGATGTCGCGCGGCTCGCGGAGGAAGAAGGTCAAGCCGAGGTCGTTGCGGACATTTATGTTCTTTGCTTCCTTTTCGAGGGCGCGGATGTACCATTTTTCGGCTTCGAGATAGTTCTCGTAGTCGAAGTGCGCGTTGCCGGCCTTTATGACCGGTTCAGCCTCAGCAGGCTTAAGTTTGCTGGCGGCCTCATAAAATTTCGCCGCTTCTTCGAATCGCTGGATCTGATAATACAGATCGGCGGCCGTCATCTGCGCTTCGTAATCCTGCGGCTGGGTTTTAGCTTTTTCGATAGCCTCCGTTACCTGCGGTATTGCCCCGCCTGACGTCGCGGTATTACCGCTGGAGGTGCCGAGGGGCGGGTGGTCGGGGGGAAGAGCCGGATTACCCGAAGGCGGTGCGCCGTTGGGGCCCGCGGTAGTGGCTGTCGCAGGCGGTTTTTCCGCGACTGTCTTGTTCACGCTGTTTGCGAATACGAATCCAACGACAAGGCCGACGATCAGGCCCAGGACAGCGGACATTAGGTTATCTTTCTTCATTACTTCTTGTTAATAGGAACCCAGTCGCTACCGCTCCTGGTTCTGACCGCTGTCTATTTGATCGTAATACCGATCGACTCCAAAAATCTATTTGGCCGCTCGCCGCCGATAAGGGCGAAAATGTAATCACTGGGAATGGTGTCGATCACACGTTTTGTCTTTACTTCTTCGAGGACGACTTCGCGCTCGCGCATTTCCTTGATCCCGACGCCAAAGCGGAGGTCTATCAGGCCGTCGTCCGCGCAGCCGTAGAGCTGAAATTTGTTGCCGAATTTGACCGTCGGAGCGAGATAATCGCGCACGAGCATGGTTACTTTGTTCATGTCCTCCGGCCTTCGAGGGGTGATCGTGTTTCCATCGCGGACCGCGATCAAGTCGACGGCGGCCTCCGCGGCAACATTGCCGCCTCCGACAACGATGATGTGTTTTTGCTTAAAATCCATCGGGTTTGAAAGCCCGTAGATCACCTTTGGTTCCTCCCGCCCGTCGATCATGATCTTCATATCTTCGTTCGGCAGGCGAAGACGGTTGGGCGCCCCTCGCAGTCCGATCGAAATGATGACGCGCCGTGCCGTGTACGTCTTTGGCGTTTTGTCACCGCCTTGTTCGGTCTTGACGATGAAATAGTCGCCGTCCTCGGCCCTGTTGACCGTTTTGCAGCTTTCGTATTCGTTGATCGTAACGTTCTTTTCGGCGAGGTTTCCGAGCCAGATCGCAAGAATGTTCTCGCGTGAGTCGCCGGGTATCTTCGTTTCAAGCTGATCGACGATATCGGCGCGAAATTGGGCCAGGAGGTTCTCGCGGTCCGCCAGAAAATGCGTTTGAAACAGGTTTCCCCAATTGCCGGTCCCTTTTGAGCGAAGGAAGCTGACGATCCGTTTCTTCATCTCCTTCTCGACCTTTTCGCTAAGCTGCGGCGAAAGCTCGTCACGCAGGGCCCGCGGGATCTTCGCGATGATCTGGTCGTGGAGCTTCGGCGCCTCGGCGTGAGCGATGTTGACAAGGTCCTGGCCCAGAGCGTCGTAGATCGCCTGATCGTCGCTCGCGTCGGCACCGCCGTATTTTGCCTTTGCGAGGCCCAGGCCAACGGCGGGAATGCCGCCGAACCAATCCTTTGTATCGGGTTTGAAGAAAATGTATTTTCCCTTCGGGTAGAGGTCTATCGTTGAGAGAATATTCGTCTGTTCGATGCCTATATATCGAAGTTTCGCATCGCTCGCGGCTGCGGCTGCCGATGCGCCGCCCGGGCCTATACCGACGATCGCAACATCATATTCGGCTTTGGGTTCGGCGGGGGCCGCGCTGAGCTCTCCGGCGATGTTGGCTATCACATCAAAACCTTCCTTCACGGCGTTCTTGATCAGCGGAACACCGGAAACATCGCCGATGATGTAGCAGCCGGGTACATTTGTTTGAAACGTCCCTCCGTCACGCGTCGGCGTCGGCATCGAGCGAACGTCTTTTGCGGTGTTAATAATGATGCATGCTTTTGGGTTGACCGGACACTCGGCCTGGCAAGCGGTGTCTTCCATGCACAGGTCGGGTGCCACCGCCGTCGCCACGCCATTCTTGATCGCCAGCACATCATGGGGACAGGCATCGACGCAGGCCTGGCACCCGATACAGCGTTCGGTAAAAATAACCGGATGCGGATAACTTGGGCCGCGATACTTATCGAGCTTGAGCTCCGCCAGCTCTGCACTACTGAGCGTTCGAACCTTTACCGGAGCCGCGCCGCGAACATCCTTTGACCTAAAAAAACCGAAAGCCCTTGTCGAATCATTAAAAATGACAACAAAGCCGATAAAAAACCCTACCGTCAGGATACTCGCCCAGCCTATCCACGACAGGCCGCCAAAAGCCGCGGCATCGTCCGGCACAAATGTCTGATTAAGCCAGATCAGGAGGCCGATAAATGCGAGACAGATAATCAAATGGATGAACTTCATTGAGCCTTCAAGGTTTCAATTTTGGCTTTGACCGCGTCAACGCGCCTTTGCAGGGCGTCGTCGGTAAGGAACTCTTTCCAGCGTCCGCCGCTGTAAGCGTGTTGAACGTGGCATGATATGCAGTTCGCCGGCGATAAGCCGAACCGCGTATCCTGGACAGCGGCGCCGGCTGTCGTCGTGTGACAAACGGCGCAAGTTTGCCTGGGGGTCTCACGATCAAGGTTCTTAACGTCAAACTTCTCGCCGTGGCAGGTGGAACAGGTCACCAAACCGTTTTTGTCGCCGATCAGGCCCGACGGCGCCTTTAGCCGTGCGAGATGGATCGTGTGAAAATGCCGGCTTAGCTTGGCCTGTTCGTTCTTATCACCTATGGCCGGCTTGTTGATCTCGGGTATTGCATCGGCAACCTCTTTGTAGACCCCTTTCCATTTCCATTGGCCGTTCTCTATCGGATAGCCATATGACCCGCCATGAGCCGTACGGACCCCCTTGCCATTATAAGTTTTGGTGTTGGCGTCGTTATGACACTCCGCACAGCTCTGGATCGCCGTGGCATTCATGTCGAAATCAGCGCCCTGGTGTTCCTTGTGGCACACAGTGCAGGTAATGCCCGCATCCTCGTGTGCCTTTGTGTTGGAGACGTGAAATTCCGTCGCCTGGTGACATTTGATACATGCGTTCTCGATCGGTTCGTTCGCGGTGTGGCACGTCGTGCATGAATTGCTGTTCGACGCCGAGGCGATGGAGCTGGTCTCTATCACGGCGGCGTGCGGGCTGGCGAGCGCCTTAGGCGCGTAAACGTCCGGGTAACGAAAATACGCAAATGCACCCACGGCCCCAATAAGGAGGATCGCCCAAACAAACAGGCCGCCGCGCCAAACGCCTCTAAGATCACGTGTCGGGCGCCAGTTGAACATCGCCTTTCCGGGTATCGGCTTTTCAGTGGGCCGGAGTCGTGTGCCCCAATCCTCCTTTTCCCGCGTCCGTTTTTCCCAGAAGACATCGAGCACGCCGTCCGCAATGGAGGGGTTATCGGGCGCAGGTGCGGGTTTCGGAGCGGTGTCAACCTTTAGCTTTGCGACCTGGCTTTCGACGACCAGAAGGATCTCATCCTTAAGCAAACCCACCGCTATGGTAAAAGGACCTATCTGGATCGTGTCGCCATCCGCCAGTGCATCGGTCTTCTTAGGCCCGAGGAGGCGGCCGTTAAGGGTAACAATATTTGAAGACGAAAGGTTATTGAGAAAATACCGCTTATCGCGCAGCGTAATGCCGGCATGAATTCGCGAAACGGTTTGATGATCCAGCACGATCTCGCATGTGTCGAGCCGGCCGATAAAGATGCCCTCGGCGTTGAACCCGACCGTCGGCAAGTCGAGGTCGGGGTAAGAGACTGTAAATTTTCCGGTTTCGTCGCTCATCTACCGAACATTGAAATAGACGACCTGAATAATATGGATCACCATCAGCACCAGCATCATCGCCGTAAAGAGGACATGCGGCGCTACCCATAGTTTCAATAATCGGTGCAAATAAACAAGGGCGTCAACACGGCGAAGCGTGGCGGCATTCTCGACGGCGTCGATCAGCCTGGCGTCGTCCGCGCGTGACATGCCTGCTGCCGCGTCCCGGAATTCCTCGCGGGCGTCGGCCAACATTGTCTGCAAGTCCTCTTTTCTCAAATATTGGCGAAGAAGGTATCCGAGGCCAAGAAATCGCCTACGGACCTTTCGCTGAATCAGCTGTTTGAGCTCGGGGTTCGAAGTTTCATCGGCTGTGCGAACAAGTTCGGCGCGTAGCTCGTTGCGACGCGTCTCGAGATCCTCGATGAGCAGCGGCTCACGCTCGATCTTCGTCATAAAGCTCGGGACGAAGATATAACAGGCCGCGCCGAACAGGCCGGTGACTATGACCATGTCAAACGAGATCATCAGGATCGTCGTCAATAAGCCGCCGGAGCTGGTGCCGCCGTGGACCAGAAGAAGTATACCTGCGAGCACGCCCAGATAAATATGGGTCAGCATCCAATACCGAAGCGCTCCGGCACGGCGCCGATAGACCTGCTTTCGAAACGGATAGGCCATGACCCACACGATGCTTGCGAGGCCGGTCAATCCGGTGAGCCAGCGCATCGTGACCCACGAACCGGGGCTAAGCGCTATATCCTGGGAAAAGGCACGCGTTGCCCAGATCGCCAATCCGCCCCCGACGACCACGGTCACTATGCCTACTATGTGCCAGATCGTCGCCCAGAGATCGAATTTGTGGATATTCTGACCGATCGCATGGGTCTCGGTTCGGCGAAAGAGGCCCATCGTTTCGTTCACCTCGTCGAAATACTCGCGAGGATTTACGCGGACCAGGGCGCCGGTCGGACAGTTTTCTTCACACGAATAGGCCTCTGTCTTAGCACCCGGCGGGTTTAGACCGGTGTCGTTACAGAGATTGCATTTTATTGCGAGCAGGTTCTCGGTTTGTGTAACGGGCGGAGGGAGTTTTTCCTCGGTAAGCGAGAAGGGCGCAACGAGCGTTGATAGTATTCCGTGGCCATTCGCGTTTTTCGGGTCAGGGCGGACGATCATTGAGATCGCGTTATAAGGACACTGGGTCGCGCAGTCCCCGCAGCCGATACAGGTTTTCGGATTGATATCTATCTCGCCGTCAGGAAAACGCGCGATAGCGCCCGTCGGGCAGCCGGTCAGGCACTCCGGGTCCTGGCAGTGCATGCACACCGACGGAACAAGTATGCTCTGAATGGCAGGCTTATTCGGCTTAAATGGGCGCTCGATATGAATTCCGCGGCGAACAAGACGGCTGTTACCATGCACCTTGTGGCAGGCGAGCGAACAATTGCCGCAGCGAATGCACTTGGCCATGTCCATGACCAGCAGGTTTACGCCGTCGACAACTCCTGTCTCGATCTCTCGCCCGGCCGCAGCCAACGTACGTGTATCTTTCGGGTGAAGCGGTACAGGCGAGAAGTCCGCACCGCCCGACGATGTCAGGAAAGGTATGATCGCATTCGTTATCTCTTTGTCCTCGCGAAGCCTGGTCACGGCTACCTCGATGACCTCGGTACGGCCACGGCAGGTCGCGGTATATTGCCACGCGGCCGATTGCTCGATCGCCTCGAGCCCGAGGCACGTCCCGGCCCCGAGGAAATCCAGCCCGACGCCTTCCTCCGATTCGAGCAGGAGCTCGGCCGCCTTTGGGTTGAACTCGACGCCGCTGACGCGCTGTATCCATCCGTTTCTGACAAATATGACGCGATTGATCGGGTCGCCCTCGCGGAACATCACGTGATCTTTCTCGTAGACGGCAAAACGCGCCGCATCGTTGAGTCGCTGAAGGAGATCGCTGTTCAGATCCAGGTTCGAAAAGTCTCTGAGCTCGTTCAGGGTGAGTGAGAGGCCGTAATTCCGATAATTCCGGTCCAGAGCCCGTCCAAATTTGGGCAGTTTTCTGAGGAGGCGTATCGCGGGACGGGTGAATTCGAGAACCTGTGCGGGCGGGCTGTCGGCTGCGACCGACACGGTTGCGGTGCGCGGTGTACCGGACAGCAACGCCATCTCGCCGAATGAATTCCCCACGGGAACCTGGCCGACCTTGATCCGATTACCCTCCTGCTCTACGACCGACGCCTCAAGTATGCCGCTAACCAGAATGTAAAAGATGCTGCTTTCCCAGGTGTTTTCCTGAAGGATCACCTCGCCCGGCTGATATTCGAGCAGCCGCACATATGGCCCAACTACCTTTCCGCGATAGCTGCGGCCGAACAGGATAATATCCATGTCGAGCTCGTTCTTAAACTCGCCATTGGGCAGCTGCTCGACCAGCTCAGAGACAATATCGACGCTGCGAAATGCATCGACAACCAGCTCGTGTTTTTCGATCTCACGCGGCATCTAGGTATGAATTATTCGAAATAGGATCAGAGAGCGCCCGAACGCGGCAAATACACGAACATAACAAAGGCCACGATCAGGATCAACAACCAAATAACTATTGCCAGTATACCGCCGATGGCGACCCATCGGTTGCTAGCCGCCGGGTTAGCGGGCCCATCGGGCCCCGTCGCTACTGCGGGCGGGGATGACTGTTTTGGGCTTTCTGCGGCCGGTTTCGCCGTTGCCGCGGCTTCCTCCGGTTTTGCAGCTTCCGCCGCAGGGGCGATCACTTCGACCCTTTTCTCCGGTGTACCCGGGGACTTAGCAATGTTCAGCCCGAGATCGGAGAGCATGTTGCCGAACATAGTCTGCCCGAGCTGCACCGTGCTCTCCATTTTGTCAAATTTTGACTTTTCGCGCCGACGTTCCTCATCGACGAATGCGTGACCACAGGCGGGGCAGAACGCCTTGGCCTCGGGAACCATTTCGCTGCATTTCTCGCATTTTTTGAGGGCCATTGCCTAGTTACTGCCGCTGTGGCATTTTGCGCAGTCCGCACCCACGGCAAATCCCGGCTTGCCTTTTAACGCCGGCCGCGCTTTCGCGGCCGCATCATGGCACGTGTTACAGTTCAGGTGATACGCCAGCTCGTTATTGAGATCCTTGCCGTTCAGCACAGGCATAGTCTTGCCCTCGGGCTCGTTCCCTGTCTGGAAATGACAATCCCGGCAACCGGTCACCTTCTTTTGGCTGGATGCTCTCCACGATTCCAGAGTAAGAACCTCGTTACGCTCAGAGGTAACATACGGAGCCTTAAGGGCAGATTTGGGAGCGTCCGTGTGGTGGCACTCAACACAGGCTATGACCGCGGTGCCATCGGCAGTGTATTTATCGAACGCGTGGGTCTTGTGATCGAAAGGTGCCGGCCCGTATTCCGAAAGGCTATCTTTGGCAAGAATGTATTTCTTGTGCAGGACCGCGTCGCCCGCACCACCACCGCCACCCGCCGCGGGCGTCGCCGCCGGAGGTGTGCTCGCCGGCGGCGTTGCCGCATTTGCCTTCGGAGCATTCGATGCAGGAGCCGTATTGGCTTTGACCGGCGTCGGAGTCGGCGCCGCGCCGTCTGCCCCACCTGCGCTCGAACGGTCAACACCAGTGAGAAATATCAACAATGCAAAAAGTCCGAAAAGGGACACGGCGACGAGCTTGACTCTATTCTTCATAATTCCAAAACACCCAAAAACTATAATCTGTGTCCTTATTAAACTCTGATTCCGGTTTAATGTCAACATTTTGCGCGTGAAGCGCC
>DATLNN010000271.1:0-10780 GCA_035536695.1 Pyrinomonadaceae bacterium
TGTATATCGATCGCGCGGACGCTGAGTGGCCTGGCCTCGCTATTTCGCTGAGTCTCCGCTATATGGTTTTCGAGAATACATGCTAATTGCGCATCCGCTGCATGCCTTTGTTAGGCGCGGCTCTGGTAGCATAGGACTTATCTTCGTTTCAGCGCTCTGCTACCGTAGTATAGATATTCGATCTTTCCATCGCGACGGGTGACGAATGTGAACGACGCTGACCAAGCTGCTATTGAGAAACGATTCTCTCCGACCTTCGTGACGGGGTGCTCTTCACGTTTCGAAAAGCCGACTAAAGAATCGGCTGAATCATCACGCACGAAAAGCTTGTTGTCCTTTATTAACAGGGTCAGCACTCGTTCGTTCGCGTATGTGCCAACGTAACGAGACATCTCGGCCTGCGTCATTGGCAGCGGTTCGGTCGCTACGGCGGGTGGCGATGGCCCCAGAAACATTTCCAGGGCTTTCTGCCTCGTCTTTGTTAGCTGGATGCCATTTGAAAGAATAATGGTTGCGAACCTTTCGTTCGGCGCAATCCATATTTGCGATTTCATGCCTCCCCAACTGTAAGCGCCACGCAGTACATGATGATTGCCGTAGCTGGCCGAAAATAGCCCATGCCTGACCTCGCCTTTTACGACTGCGGGGCCTGCAGCATGCGGCTTTGACAGCGTCGCAATTACGGAGGGAGCAATGACCTGACGGCCATCCAGCTTCCCACCGTTGAGGAAAGTAATTAGGAAACGGGAGAGATCGTTCGCCGAGGAAAACACCGCTTCGCTGGGCCACCCAACGGAGTTAGAGGCGAACGGTCTGACAACGGCCGGCTTTTGTCCGCTGATAACCCAATGGCCCTGCGAGAAAGGATAGGTCACCCCGACCAGCGGACGGCAGGTTGATAGTCTCATGCCGAGCGGGCTCAAAAGCTTCTCTGTCATCACGTCAGCAAAAGGTTTGCCCGCCACTTCTTCAATCAGCAATCCGGCAACCGCATAACCCGGATGCGAGGAGGACCAAATCTTCTCCGGCTCCGCAATGAACCAATCGTCTTTCCATGACCGGATGATGTTACCCATTGCCGCATCGTCATACAGGCCAAGCTGCAGGTGCAGTTCTTTGACTCCCGCCGTTTCATTTAATAACTGCCGGGCCGTCACGCGCGAGAGTTTCGGACTCAGACCTTTCACGTATCTGCCAATAGGCGCATTGAGATCAACCTTCCCCTCGTCTGCCAGCGAGAGAAGAACCGTCGCAGTAAGAAACTTCGAGATATTACTAATGCGAAAAAGCGTGTCCGTCGTGAAGGGGATGCCAGTCTCAATGCTAGCGACGCCAAATCCTTTGACAAATACCGCTCGGTCGCCGCTTACAATAATTATGGCTGCGCCGGGTGTGTCAGTCTCGTTGAGTTCCGCAAGCGCCACCTTCTCCAATTCACTAAAGTCACGATCCTGTCGAGCAGAGACTGAGGTTGCAGGAATCAGTGAGACAACCAACAGGACTGCCACCAATTGATTAGACATTTTGAGCATATATCTCCTTATAATTTTGGACGGGCCTGCGTTTTACTTCAACAAGAGCACGGAGTAATGGCCGGGGCCTGGGTTATCTAATATCTCGCCTCCCCGGCCTTTTTGCTCCTATCTTTTCGTATTCGGGTTTTACCCTGCCCCCAGGTTTCTATAGAGCCTTTATATAACGACGCCTTGGATGGGTTCGGTATTTCTCCATACCTCCGAGGATTTCAGACCTCAATTAAAACGCCCTCTCATTCGGCAGATCGGTCATGGCATCGGTCATTGCCGTCGCACGGCTGCGTTCGAACGAAAGCGAGCTCAGTGATACGCGCACCGATCGACTCAAAATCGACGTTCGGACGTCGCCGGATACGATCGCATCGCCGCAGAGCCGACACGGCCGGCCCCAGGCATTTTTTGGCCACGAAAAAATATTTGCAAAACCGGCGCTTTTCTCGATTTATAGGTTGACTAATACGCTTTCGATTACTATATTGACGTTTGCTCAGAATAAGAAAGAGTTCCGAGCAAACGGCTGTGTCTGATCAGCCGAACGCAACTAATAACCTAAATAAATCTTTGAGAAAGATAGGAGTCTGAAAAATAAAATGAGAAAAGTAATTGCACTTTCAACCGTGCTTGGATTAAGCGCTCTGGGCATGGCCTGCGGCGAAGCACCGGCAAATAATGCCAATAACGCGAACCGACCAGCTACACCGGCCAGCACCCCGGTCGTGGTAGCAACACCGGCACCCGCGACCCCGGCGGCCAACGCTCCGGGAACCAACGGCGCGGCGAACAATGCCAACCGCCCGGCTAACACAACGACGAATGCGAATGCCAACAGGGCAACCCCGCGTCCATAACTCGGCCCGAGCCGATATGCAAACGAGCACCGGTCTTACGATCGGTGCTCGTTTTTGGTGGTGCATAAGAAACCGGATCTTCGTCGATTTTTTAGCATTTCGTGGTTGACTTAACTTCCTTGTATAACTATATTGTCGAGTGTTCCTAAAAGAAAGATTTTGGAACGTGGCTCGTGCTACGCGCGACTAGTTAGAATTTAGGTAGATCTAATCTTTGAGAAGACAGGAGAATAAGAAAGGTATGAAAAAAGTAATTGCTCTTTCGGCAGTTCTTGCAATGGGCGTGCTCGGCATGGCTTGCGGTGGCGCGGCGAACAACGCCAACGCGAACGCAAACGCGAACGCAAACAGGATGGTTTCAAACGCGATGAACGCAGTGGCAAACGCAGCTAACACTGCGGCAAACACGGCCCAGACGGCGGCAAACCAAATGGCCAACGTCGCCAACGCCGTCGCTAATTCGACCGGAAACGCCAACAGACCGGCGAACGCCGTTAATTCAAACGCAAACGCAAACAAGAGGCCGTAGTTTATTTTGGGGGTTGGTAAATAAAGCTCGTCCGTTCAAGACGGACGAGCTTTTTTGTGTTGGCGCGGCATCAGCATCTCACGCAGGTCGTCAACCTCCAAGACCGGCGACCGACAGACAAAATTTTCACATATATAGGCCGCCGGGCGACCCTCGACCATCGCTCGTCCGTCGAACAGTGGTACGAGACCTGCGTCTGCCGCGGGGTTTGCCGAGCGCGCAATGACCATATCCGGTCGATAACCGGCAAGGACCTCGCGTTCCAACAGATTTCCGATAGGCCCGATGATAGCAACCTCTTTCGTTTCACGAAGGTGAAACTCAAGCGCGGAGAGGGCCCGACCAAAGCCCTGCGGATATCGTCGTATCTGCGGGGCCATTGAACGCAGAACCGCAATGGCAAACCTTTCATATTTCTCGTCCCCGAGCAGTTTGGTGAGCCTCAGCAGCACATCGGCAGCGACCGAGTTTCCCGAAGGAGTGGCGTTGTCATAGAAATCCTTCGTTCGAACGATCAGCTCTTCATGGTCGTTCGAGGTAAAAAAGAAGCCTCCTCCTTCGGCATCCCAAAACTCGGTTATCATGAGGTCGGCAAGGCGCCTCGCCTCGGCGAGATAGGTTATCTCTCCCGATGCCTGATAGAGGATGATCAGGGCGTCCGCTACGTTCGCGTAGTCCTCCACATAAGCATTCAGTTTCGCGGCTCCGTCCTTCCAGGTGCGCAAGAGGCGTCCGTTAACCTGCAAGCTTGTGCGAATAAACTCGGCGCACCGCTTCGCTATTTCAAGATACTCGCTGCTTCCAAGCACGGCGGCTGCGTCGGCAAACGCAGCCAGCATCAGGCCATTCCAGGCAGCCAGGACCTTTTCATCGCGCCCGGGCTTGATCCGTTCTTCACGCTTTGCAGAGAGCAGTTTCCGACCGCGGTCTAATGCCTCAGCCAATTTTTCTTCGGTGATACCCAGGGTACGAGCGGCTTCGGCCGTCGTTCGGCGTACATTTAGTATGTTCGACCCCTCAAAATTTCCGCTGTCCGACACGTGGTAGTAAAAGTTAAATATACGGGCGTCGCCCTCACCCAATATCTGAGTGATCTCGTCAGGCGTCCAGATAAAGAACTTGCCCTCCTCTCCCTCGCTGTCTGCATCCTGGGTCGAATAAAAGCCGCCCGAATCATCGAGCATCTCTCGGCGGACATATTCGAGCGTCTCGACGGCTATGCGCTTGTAAAATTCCTCGCCCGTCAGCTGGTATAGATGCAGGTAGACCCGGATCAGCTGAGCATTGTCATATAGCATCTTTTCAAAATGCGGTACGAGCCAGATCGCGTCGACGGAGTATCGATGAAAACCCCCGCCCAGCTGGTCATAGATCCCTCCGCGCGCCATCTTGTCGCACGTGATCCGAACCACCTCGAGTGCCCTTTCGTCGCCTGTCCGGTAATAGTAGCGAAGCAAAAACTCGAGCGACATCGCCGGCGGAAACTTGGGTGCCCCGCCAAATCCGCCGTTGACGCGATCGAAGGACCGAACAAATGACGAAAACGCTCCGTCCAGCAGATCGACGCTTAATTCGCCCGCAGGGGCGGCGGACTCGCCTAGCTTCCTAAGCTCGGCGACCATTTCGGTTGCCGCACCGTCAAGCTCTTCACGGCGTTCTTTGTATGCCTCAGCGATACTGCTTAAGATCTGGGGCCACGACGGCATCTGATGCCGGGGAGCGGGCGGAAAATAGGTACCACCAAAAAAAGGCCGCATGTCGGGTGTCAGAAAGACGTTCATTGGCCAGCCCCCGCGCCCCGTCGTTAGCTGCACGAAACTCATGTAGATCTGATCGACATCGGGCCGCTCTTCCATGTCGACCTTTATGTTGACAAAATTCTCGTTCATGATGGCCGCGATCTCTTCGTTCTCGAAGGACTCGTGCTCCATGACGTGGCACCAGTGGCAGGCGGAGTATCCGATACTTACGAGAACCGGTTTATCCTCAGAGCGCGCCGTTTCAAATGCTTCGCTGCCCCAGGGGTACCAATCGACCGGGTTATGAGCGTGCTGGAGGAGATATGGGCTGGTTTCGTTTATGAGCCGGTTCGTATGTTTCATGAGAGTTACTATTCCTAACGCAAGAGCCGATTTCCGAGGCTGCAGCTTTGGAGACGAGCGCGTCCGGCAATTGGGAGTCACTCGTCAGTTTCGACAAGCTCAAACGGAATGCGCTGGCCAAGGAGTCGGGTGCCGAAAATGAGAGCGAACCAGATCAGCAATCCGATGCCGGACACCGTCCAACCGATATTGGCGACAAAAGAATCGTCAAACAAGATGCCGGCAAAGATCAGAGGAAGGGCGAAGAAAGTAATACGCACGGCAGTTTTCTTTAAGTTTTCAAGAACCTCGAGCAGGTTGACGCGGCCGATCTCAAGCTCCATATACTCATCGTTCGAATTGAGGTTAGAAAAATAGTCAGCCTCGGTTTTGGACCAGCGGCGCAGCGATGGCGACTCAGCAAGTCGGCAAGCCGCGCGGAACTGATGTATCACATGCGCGATCTTACCCTCGCGTAATGCAAGCTCGGCGAGTCCGCGGGCGACACGAAAGTTCTCGCCGATCCGCTCAACAGCGTTTTTGAAAAGAGCATTTGATCGTCGCCATTCACCGATCTGAAAATACCACTCTCCAAGACGGACCATTAGCTCGGCGTCATCCGCGGCGCGCCTTTCCGAAAGACGCAAGGCGGCCAGCGCCCGCCGCTCAAGTTTGTCATCGCGCTCAACACCCGCAAATGAATATAGGCACCTCGCAAATTCGAAAAGAAGGTGAGCATCCGACGGTCGGATAATGAGAGCGCGGCGAAACGCCTCTAACGCCTGCAGCAAATGGCCGGATAACCGGAGCTGGTTGCCGAGGTTTCGTAGATCCTCGGCTTTTTCCTCTGCCGGCGGCCCGGCCGGAAATGATCTGGAGTCTGCCGATCTGTGGCCCCCGCGTGCCCCGGTTCTAAAAGAGCTCTCCAAAACATCCGCCGACGGTATGCGAGACAACTCCGCCTTACGGAGGATCTCTTTCGGATCCTCAAGGTGGTCACGCAGTTCGATCGACCGGTGATCCAGGACATTATCGGAAAGCCGCGAGAAGATCGCCTTAACCACCTGCCTGTATTGCTCGCCGCCGCCCGAAGAGATAGTAATGGTCAAGCCCTTACCCCGAATTACGGTGCGGTATCGATACAGTACGTTGCCGCCGCGTTTCAGCGTCCGAACCGCTTGGGTTTCGACCTGTTCCACATCCGAGATCTTTAGCCGCCGGCGCGAGGAGTTCGCCCATGACCAAAGCCGCGGCAGGGGTCCGGTTCGGCTCAATCGCCTGCCGTCGAAACTGATCTTGTCATTAAGAGCAAAGAAAGGGATCAGTATCCATGAAGCGCCGAAGAGGATCGATCCGGCAAGATCGAGTCCCAGATAGAAGAGAAAGGCCGCAAGGAATGTAGAGACCAGGAGGACGGCGAGGTAGCTGTGCGGAGAAACCCGTATCGCGACCGTGCGCGGCATGTAGCTGTGCTCCGGTATTCGCCCATGCTCGATGTGATCAATAGTCTTCACCTAAAGCCAGGACCATAATTCCGCCTGTTCAATAAAGCGCCATCCGGCGGCCAATTCCCCGGGCCTATTGAAGGTTGATCGGCGGCACACCGGCACCGAAGGGCGAGACAGGCGCTGGCTCTTCGATAAGTTTGGCCCGCTCAGGATCGATCTCAGCCAGTTTTTTCTTGGCGTCGGTCGCGGTCTCGGTCATCCGAATGGGCTTGCCATCGCGGTCCTTCGCCTCGCTCGCGGCCTTGGCGATATTAAAATATATGTCTGCCGCCTCGGTCGTTTTGCCCTGTTTTTGATAGATCTGAGCGAGTTCGTAGTTGATCGTGTCCTTAGCGACAAGCGAGTTCTCGAGCGCCAGAAGCCCCTGATAGATCGTCACCGCTTCATCGAGCTTTCCGTCATCAACGCGGGTCTGCGCCAACGCAAACTTCGCCATTTTCCCTGTGGGCGTGTCGGCCGATGCGAGAGCTTCGAGCTCTGTGATCGCGGCCGGGCGATCTACCATTAGCCGATTGGTCGCAATGAAATACCGTGCCTTTTCGCCAACGTCTCCTCCGAATTTATCGGCCACCGCCTGAAACTCCGCTATCGCCGCTTCTGCACGCTCTTTTTCGGTCTTAAAGGTCTTTGCCGTCGAATCAGCTGGCGGCGTATCGGTAACCTGAAGCTGCGACGTCTCGATCGCCTTGCCTAATGCCAATTGCGCCGCGGCCTCGGAACCTCTGTTCCACCGCATAAAAAGAAAGACCAGGATCGAGATCACGACTATCGCACCGATACCGTAAAGAATTGTCTTGCCCCTTCCCTCCAGGCTCTTGCCGACGTCCTCGAGCTTATGGTCGACCCGCTCTTGCAGCGGATTTACATAGATCTTCTTTTCGCGTGGCGTGGCTGCCGCAGCCTCTAGCTGTTCAAATCGTCTTTTTCTTGCCATTATTCAAAAAAACCGCAATTCCCCGGCCCCTCAAGCGTTATATAATTGCCGCGAGCGGCGAGTTTCCAAAAGATTTAATTTATCGTAATTCGGCGGCAAGAGCAAATAACTGTCAGCGGGGGCCAGCGGTAGGGATTGATTTTATTGATATTCGGAACTTATCCGCCGTTTTGTTGTCTAATAGTATGGTCTCCAAAAAAGAGACGGCGGACCTGACGGAAACGGGGTAAAAGGGCGAACGATGGCCTTGAGTAAATCGATAGGTTTTGACCACCGGGAGATCGGCCAGGCCGCGTCTTCACCCGCCGTGGCCGAGCGCATCGCCGATGCCGGGGACTTTGTTGATAGATTGCGCTCAGGAGAGGAAGCGGCCTTTGAAATCCTGATCGATCGTTACTCCGCCGGTATCTACGCCCTGCTTTTCAGACTGACCGAAAACGCCGAGGAGGCGAGCGATCTAACGCAGGACACGTTCCTGCGTGCGCTGCGATCAATAAGGGGCTTTCGCGGCGAATCAGAATTGAAAACCTGGCTATATCGTATCGCGGTCAATGAGTCACGAAACCGCCATCGCTGGTGGAAACGGCGTCGCCGGAATGTGACCATCTCGCTCGACGACTCGATCGGTGACACGAACAAGACCGTCTCGGATGGTCTCGCCGACCGGTCGATAAATCCTGAAGAAGAGACACTCCGTCGCGAGCGCGAGTACGTTCTCAAGGCCGCTCTACTCGATATACCCGAGGTCTTTCGCGAAGCCATCGTTCTCCGGGATATTGAGGGATGGACATATGAAGAGACGGCGGCGGCCCTAAATGTGGGTCTCGGTACCATCAAATCGAGGATCTCGCGAGGCCGCTACGAACTGCGGCGGCGTCTTAAGGACTTTTGATAATTGGTCTGGAATGTCGGGCTTATACCGCTCGCATACGGCGATCGGCGAAACGTGGCCAATGGTGCATCAGACCAATTTAATTGGAGCAAGCTATGAAATGCTCGGATCTACAACTTAAACTATCCGCATACGCGGACGATTTTCTCACAGAAAGCGAGAGCCTGCTTACGAGATCTCATCTGGATGCCTGCCCGGTGTGCAGGGACGAATTCGCTGAGATCAGAAATATTCGCGACTCCTTGGGCAAGATAGGCCGGAGCGAGATTCCTGCTTCGGTTAGAAGTTCGCTCAAGGAAACGCTCCGCACACAGATCCATAACCAAAAGAGTACATGGCTTTCTGTTTCGCCGGATATCCGCGACGTTCTGCAAATGCGCGTCATGCCATACTCGGTCGGCGTCCTGGCTTCAACCCTGATCGGCTTCACTTTTCTGACAATGATGTTTTCAGGAATGCTACGCCCGGTCGACGTTGCCTATTCGACTGGCGGCAATGGTCCATCGAGTGTCGATATTACCCCGGTCTTCCTGGATGATATTTCGCCCTCCGATTATGCTCGCACGCGTACGGGCTTCGGCAGTGAATCACCAAGCGTGAATCCGCAGGGTGCATTGATAGCCCTGACGAAATCACTGGTTCACGATGAAATGGTGGATGATGAGGTGGTCGTCGTTGCAGATGTGTATAGCAACGGCCTCGCCCGAATCGCGGACGTCGTCGAACCGTCGGACGACCGGCTTGCGGTCGTACACCTGCAGAGGGCCCTGGAAGCTAATACGGACTACGCCGCCTTCGTACCAGCAAGTCTTGAGAATCGTCCGCAGAGCGTCAGGGTCGTCCTGAAGTTTCAGAGTGTAAATGTAAAAACGGGGCCCGAGACGGTTCGGCATTAACACGGTGCTTTGCGCTCCGTGATCGATCTTGCAACTACATTCTGTCTATTTCCGCTCTCAAACGGTCGGCAAGACGAGCATCCACGTCCTTCAGCCGGTCGTACTGTTCGACGGCTGCCGTTTTCTGCTTCAGTAACGTATAGAGAATGCCCAGATTATAGCGAGCCTTGGCAAATTTAGGACTCAAATCAATGGTTTTGCGATAGGCCTCGAGCGCTTTTTCTCTTTGATTGTCGGTAAAGTATGCGTTACCCAAAAGGTACCAGCTCTCGGATGACGATGCGTCCTTTTGCACGTTATCCATCAGACCGGCAACCGCCTGGGCGTAATATTTCGTTGCCTCTGCCTCGTAGTTTTTCTTTGCTTCGGCCGTGGCTCTCGGCGTATCGCCCAAAAGATCGAACGCGCGGCCCAGATAAAAGAGCGTCTCACCATCGCCGGGTTTAAGTTTCAGTGCCTTGTTGCAAGCCTCGACAGCCGAGGGATAGTTTTTTGTGTCGTTGTAGGCCCGGCAAAGGATCGTATAACCGGCGGGCTTATCCGGTAAGAGCTGGACTGCCGACAGGCCGGCCTTAACGGCATCCTCAGGGCGGTCCGCCAATTGATAGTAGAGACTCAGATCGGTATACAGATTGCCGTCATTCACAAAACGGCCCAGTCCCTGCCTCGAGACGTTGATCGCGTCGTCAAACCGATTTTCGCTCCGGTATATCTCACTCAAATTGCGATAGGCCTGAAGCACGTCGGGCTTGGCGTTGATCGCCCTCTTATATGCGTCGATCGCTGCCGGGAAATCCCGTAGACGCTGATGTGCATCAGCCAGAAGGTGGTAGGTCTCGCCGGGAAACCGCGTTCCCTTGGCTAACGCCGATTCCGCCGCCGCGGCCTGCGCTTTCGCATCGCCCATCGCGAAATTTACTCGGGCGATATTGTAGTAAAGATCCCCGTTGTTTGGTGAAACCACTGAGGCCTTCTGGAATGCTGTCAAAGCCTCGGGATATTGCTTGCGCTCGAGACTTATCTCTCCGATCGAGTTTAAGAAATCAAAGTCATTCGGCGTGATCTCGAGGCCTTTTTGAATATCGGCGAGTGCCGCGTCGTAATTCTTTTGTTCGAGATAGACATAGTATCGAACTTTGTAGATGTTTAGCTGTGGCTTATAACCCTTCGTCAGCGCCTGGCTCAGGTCGATTGCGGCTTGATCGTTTTCCTTCAGGCTGTAGTGTGCAAAGCCCTTCCGATAGTACGCCTCCGCGTCATTCGGCGTTATCGCCAGCACTTGTGCGTAGGCGTCGGCAGCTGCTCGATGATCCTTCGCCCTTTCGGCCGCTGCCGCCTGATCTTTCAGCTTCTTCACCTGGTCGCTCTTGGACTGAGCCGCGAGCGGGAGCGAAAACAGGAGGATGCCGACGAAACAACAAATAAACGTGATGGTAAAGCGATTTCGTTTCATAATTCGAGGGCTCATTTATTGCTCGATCTTCGTTCTGTCATCGGTCTTTGGCTTCGCAGCGGGTTTTGATGCCGCCGGCTGCGAAGGCCGTCCGGCCGGGGCTC
>DATLNN010000272.1:0-4240 GCA_035536695.1 Pyrinomonadaceae bacterium
AAATCGCGCGATTGTTCGCCGTCGCCGTAGATGACCGGCGTCTGGTCGGTCATGAGGGCGTCGATAAAGCGAGAGATCACGCCCGAGTACATTGAAGACGGATTTTGTCTCGGCCCGAAAACGTTAAAGTATCTGAGGGCAATAGTTTCGAGACCGTACACGTTGTTGAATGCCCTGCAATATAATTCGCCGGTCAGTTTCGCGACCGCATACGGCGAGAGCGGGTCGGGCCGCATAGTCTCTACCTTAGGCAGCGTCGGCTGGTCGCCATAGGCCGAGCTCGAGGCCGCATAGACTACTCGCCTAACGCCCATTTCCTTAGATCTGACGAGCACGTTAAACGTGCCGTCAACGCAGACGCGATGAGTTTCGGCCGGATTCTCGACCGACCTGGGAACGCTCGGCAGGGCTGCCTCGTGAAAGACAACCTCGACTCCGTCAAGAGCCTTGATCAACAAGGCCTCATCATTAATGTCGCCCTCGTATAGATCAAAGTCACCGGCGATCTCTTCGAGATTCTCGCGAAAGCCCGTCGTGAAATCGTCGATGATCCGAACCTTAGCGCCCTGCCTGATCAACCCATCCGCAAGGTTTGATCCAATAAATCCGGCGCCGCCGGTGATGAGGACTTTGGGTGTCATAAGTCAGAACCACCTGCGGTAGCGGGTGGTTTAAGTTGTGTAAGATCAATCCTGGGCGAAATGTGCGAGCGTCCCGCCCGCGCTATTGCGTTAAACCACCCGCTACCGCAGGTGGTTCTGACCTACCTGCCAACTCCGACATACTCAAATCCCATTTCTCGCATATCTTCGGGCTCGTAGATATTGCGAAGGTCGGCGACTTTCGGCGATTTTAGCAGGCTCTTTACCTTTTCCATATCGAGCGCGCGAAATTGATTCCATTCGGTGATTATAACCAGAGCGTCGGCACCGTCGATCGCTGAGTATTCGTCCAATGCGTACTCAATCTCGGGCAGGGAATGACGAGCCTCTTTCATTGCGACAGGGTCATAGGCCTTTACCGTCGCGCCACGCTTTATCATCTCTTTGATAATGTCGATGGCGGGTGACTCGCGCATGTCGTCGGTCTCGGGCTTGAACGACAGGCCGAGGACACCGATCAATTTTCCATTGAAGCCGCCGATGAGGTTTTCTATCTTCGGGATCATGGCCTCGCGCTGCCGCTCATTGGCCTCGACGACCGCGTCGACGATGCGAGTTTCTACACCGAAGGCGTCGGCTACGGTTGTAAGCGCCCGAGTATCTTTAGGAAAGCACGATCCACCATAGCCCGGCCCGGGATGCAGGAATTTGCGGCCGATGCGGTTGTCCATGCCCATTCCGCGGGCCACGTCATGAACATCGCAGCCGATGGCGTCGCACAGGTTTGCGATCTCGTTGATGAACGTGATCTTGGTCGCGAGAAAGGCGTTTGCCGCGTATTTGATCAACTCGGCGGCCTCGAGCGAGGTGATGACGACCGGTGTTTCGATCAGGAAAAGCGGCCGGTAGAGGTCCTTCATTATTTCGACCGCGCGCTCATCATCCGAGCCTACGACGACGCGGTCGGGCCGCATAAAATCTTCGATGGCGGCGCCCTCGCGGAGGAACTCAGGGTTGGACGCGACGCCAAAGTCGGTGTCAACTTTGAGGCTCTCCATTACGAATCCACGAAGCCATTTGCCTGTGCCTACCGGTACCGTCGATTTTGTAACCAGGACCTTGTAGCCATTCATCGCCTCGGCGACCTCTTTGGCGGCCTGGCGATAAAAGCTCATGTCCGGCGAGCCGTCTTCAAGCGGTGGAGTGCCAACGGCGAGAAAGACTACGAGAGCTTCCTCGACGGCCGACCTGATATCCGTTGTAAACTTGAGGCGACCGGCTGCGGCATTTTTTTCCACGATCTTGTCGAGGCCGGGCTCGTAAATTGGGATGATCCCCTTCTTAAGGTTTTCGACCTTAGTGACATCGACGTCGACACAGGTGACGTCAACGCCAAACTCCGCAAAACAGGCCCCTGTGACAAGGCCGACGTAGCCGGTGCCGATAACAGCTATATGCATAGTAAATAACTAGTGTAGAAAAAGAGGGCGTGCAAACAAAAGTATGCGGGTCACGTCAAGACATGACCCGCTGATATAAAAAACTGAATAGAGATACTATCTGGTCGGGCTCACGATGGCCGTGGTGCCGTCAACGTTAGTATCGCCGCTCCTGGTTCCGAGATAGATCGCCGCGGCGGCCGCGCCGAGAGCGAGCAGGATCAGCCAGGTGTTCCCCGCGATGGCCGTTGGCGGGGCCGAATCCGGGCGAAGGCACGGTACGCAGCCGGCCTGGCTCAGGTTTCCAGCGGTGGCCGTCGTTCCGGCGACCACCTGCTTGTCGGTCGAACCTTCGCGCATGGTCACCAGGCCCGACGTGGTGTCTACGTGTGTATGCGAGCACTCTGCTTCAACGAGGAAATTATTTGCCTGGCCAGAATCTCCAATTATCGTGGCGTTCTTGGTCGTGACGGTTGTGGCAATTCCCGAATTGCTGGACACACGGACCCGCCCCTGATCGACCACCGCGACGATACCGGTGTCGGAAAAGCGAAGTGTCGAGCTTGAATCTTCGAGGATCTCCATACGGCCGAGCTTGCCGAGGCTGACAACGGCGCTCGATCCTTTTGCTGTCGTAACAACCGCGCCGGAAAGTATCGTCGAGCCCGAAACAGCCGGCTGGCCGTTGACGGTCACCTGACCGGTAACGGTGATCTCACCGGACACATCTTTCGCAACCGCGAATGCGGCCATTGAATAAACACACCAGACCGCAATAACGGTAACCAGAGTTACAGACTTATGTATAAGAGTTTTGCCGAGCATTTGAGTTAATCTCCTCCTGAATCAATCCTTTCAAAAATGAATAAGTACGTTTTCGACGGATCTTTCCGGTCGAAAAGTATAAGAACTTAACGGGTCGGGCTCACCGTCGCGGCTCCGCCGCCGATATCAGCGTCATTATCCGCCGTGGCGATGAAGATCAAACCGGCGATAGCACCGGCAACGACGAGACCCCAAACGAGCCAGTTGCCGTCGTCATCGCACTCGAGTTTGCCGTCATTATCGCTATCGATACATTTACCCGTACTGTCGCGAGTGTCGTCACGAAGAGTCGTTGCGGTCGCCGATACTGTTTCGCCCGCATTAAGACGGACAATGCCTCGGTCGAGCGTCTTGACCTCGACGGGCTGCGTCGCACCCAGCACGGTCAAGTTGCCTGACGTCAGAGTGCCGGTTATCGAACTTTCATCGAAATTGACAGAAAATGTGGTGTTTGGTCCAAAGGCCACCTTGCCCGCTTTGCCGAGATTGAGCGTGGCGTTCATGCCGTCTGGCGTCGAAATGGTGCTCGACGAAAAAACCGTACGTCCGCTTTTTGCGGGTTCGCCGTTCACGGTCACAAATGAGGTTTCGCCAGCCGAGCCGGAAACTATCAACTCGCCGGAGTTCGCAGGGGCGGCTGCCAGAGCTACCATCGAGTAAGATGCGATCAGCGCCATCAATGAGCACGTCGTAAGTGCCTTCTGAATCCACAGTTTGCTATTCATAGTTCTCCTCGTATACCGATCCGATTAAATTTTTACAATGATTTCAAAAAAACCAAGCCTCTCAAACTTTTACACGAATCGGACATCTATGTCAATGAATTCAACGTCTGACACGAATAAAAAGTTTTCCCGACCGGGTAAGCGGCGCAAAGCTTCCGTTTTGTTGGTTATTTATACCATAAGTTTATGTGGTTTCAAACATAAAAATTGAAAAAAGTGGCCGGACTGGAGAGCGAGCGTCTCGCTCGCCTGCCGGAGTCTTCAGACGGCGTTAGGTCGCGCCTCTCAGCTGGCGACCGAGACGCTCGCATTTCGGTCAGAATGTATGCAGCCTGCTTGAGCTTCGGTTGTGCATTCTGACGGCAATTGAGACGGCGTCGATCTGGTCGTCGTGGGAGCCTGATGGGAAAGAGCAGGCTTCGTCGATGAAGTCCTGGTTCCAGCCGCCGCGTACGAGGTAGACGCGTCCCTCTTCGGCGAGGGCGATCCAGGGCAGGGCGCGGGTGATCTTATCGCCTTTGACCGCAACACCTCGGAGGGTGCGTCCCCTGATGCTGGCGTCGCGTCTGAGGTCCTGGATGACGGCGTGGCCGTTTGCCGAGAGCTCGACGCCGTGTTCGGTGTCTGGTTCGGCGAGTATGCGTCCCCG
>DATLNN010000273.1:0-4351 GCA_035536695.1 Pyrinomonadaceae bacterium
GGCTGTCCGTGCAATTGAGCTTGACGATTCGTTGGCGGAAGCCCACGCGGCGCTTGGCCTTTATCTTTCCGTATACTCGTGGAATCAGCCGGCCGCTGAGCGGGAATTTCGCCGCGCGATCGAACTTAACCCAAACTATCCGACAGCACGTCAGCAGTTCGCGAGCTATTGTCTCTTGGGTACGGGGCGTTTTGATGAAGCCTTGGCAGAAGCAAGGCGCGCCAACGAACTGGACCGCTTCTCGCCCGTGATCAGCGCGGACCTCGCCTGGGCACTTTTCTTTGCCAGGCGGTACGACGAAGCGATCGAGCAATTGCAACAAACTCTTTTGCTTGACGAAAATTTCTATCTCACCCGTCGATACCTCGCAATCGTTTACCATGCGCGAGGCTCATATGTGGAAGCCGCCGCTGAGTTTCGACGTGCACTCACTTTGTACGATGACCCTTTCTCGAGGGCGTTGCTGGCGCAAACTCTCGCAACGTTGGGCCAGACCGGCGAAGCTAGAAAGATAGTCCGCGAATTAGAAGCGCTATCTGCGCAGCAATATGTTCCCAGCAGCGGACTCGCGCTAGCATACTGGGCGCTTGGCGAAAAGGATAAAGCATTTACGTATCTTGGAAAAGATATTACCGAGCGGGCCTCGCGATGTGTGCTTTATTCTGTCCATCCCATATTCGACGACTTGCGCGCGGACCCGCGATTCGCAGAGGCTATCCGGCGCGTTGAGACAGCAAAATTGGATTGACGGTCGCGGCGAAGTAGTTGTTTCTCTGGAGGAGAGTTGGAGAAGTACCCTATACAGCCGGTGCGATGACCGAGTACACGCGTCAACCGGTGCGTGCTGTGGAGTTAGAGGATTACGACAAGGCGGGCGTTATTTTTGCTCAACCTTTTCGCGTTCTTTTGTCGCTTTTAGTAGGAGCGTGTTCCGAGTGAGAAGAGGCCCTTGCAGCGTCGAAAGCGCGAAACGAGTTCGCAGCCGGTTCGCCGTGCACAGCCCGGGCGTTGACGAACATTCAAAAGAGGTGGGGCCGTCCGGGCTTAGAACGTGATGAAAAGATGTCTACAGTGCAGCCGTGAGTACGACAACTCGATGATGTTCTGTCTCGATGACGGGGCCGAGTTGCTGTATGGCCCGGCACCCCTCGACGAGCAGGCAACGGCCATCCTTTTGGAACCACCGGCGTCGCCCGGCGTCGAGTTGTCCGAATCGGCAACGCAACCGCAAATAAAAAGGGCTGACGCGGCCGAGCCAAAGGGTCAACCAAGTCGGAGTTCGGAAGAGCTCAGATCTTCTGGAAAAAGAGCCGCAAAGCCGCTGGCCCTTGCCGCTGTAGCGGCCCTGATCGTGATCAGCGGCTTTTTCGGCTACAGATATTTCTCTCAAGCTACTCGGATCCAATCCATCGCGGTGATGCCGTTTCTGAACGAGAGCGGTAATTCGGATCTTGAATATCTCTCAGATGGCATCTCGGAGTCGCTGATCAAGAGCCTCGCGGGCCTGCCCGAGCTCAACGTGAAGCCTCGGTCGACGGTCATCCGCTACAAGGAACGGACCGCGGAGCCAGGCGTTATCGCCAGAGAGTTGAATGTCGGGGCGATTCTCAATGGACGATTGGCCCAACGCGGCGAACAGATCACATTGAGCCTGGAACTGATCGATGCACAGAACGACCGCGTAATTTGGAGCGAGCGGTATCAGCGAAACTCGACCGAGCTACTGACACTCCAGTCGGAGATCGCCAAAGATGTGACCGACAAACTGAGGATCCAGCTCTCCGGGGCCGACCGGGCTAAGCTGGATAACCAGGATACGTCCGACCCTGAGGCCTTCCGGCTATATCTCAGAGGGCGATACCACGCGTCGAAGTTCACCGTAGACGGCTTCAATCAGGGCATCGCGTATTTCAATCAAGCGTTGGCCCGCGATCCAGCGTTTGCCCTGGCGTGGGACGGACTCGCTTACTGCTACTACTCCAACTGGTACATCCCGGCCAAGACGGGCAACGCGAATGGCAAAGCCGCCGCCCTCAAGGCGCTGGAACTGGATCCCGACCTCGCGGAAGCACATGCGTCACTTGCTATCGGCGCTGCGTGGTACGAATACGATTGGGTGACGGCGGAAAAGGAGTTCAAAAAGGCGATCGAGCTAAAGCCGAACTACGCCCTGGCACATTCGTATTACGGGGTCGCCCTCGCGTCGATGGGCAGGTTCGACGAGGCTGTCGCAAGCGCAAAAAGAGCTGTCGAGCTTGAGCCATTGTCGGCAGAGATCGGTTCAATGCTCGGGTTGGTCTACTTCTACGCGGGCCAATACGACAGAGCAGTTGAACAAACGAAGAACACCATCCAGTTCGAGCCCGGCTTCTGGTTCGCACACGTCTTTCTCGCGAGGAGCGTGGAAAAGTTGGGCGACCGCGATCGGGCGGAAACGGTCCTGCAGCATGCGCGATCGATCCCCGGTGCGAATCTCGACCCGCTGTACTCGCTGGGCCGGATATTCGCGTTGACTGGCCGGAAGAACGAAGCGGAAGCGGTTATCAAAGAACTGACCGAGAACAAGAACGCGGTGGAAATGGACGGATATGAGGCCGCGGTGGTTTACGCGGCAGTCGGCGAAAAGGACAAGGCCTTCGATCAGCTGGAGAAGGAGTTTGCGACCGGCGGGTGGATGCTGAATTTCCTCAGGGTCGATCCTGATCTTGAGCCGCTGCGATCGGACCCTCGTTTCGCGGATCTCCTAAAAAAGGTAAATCTCTCGCATTGAATTTATGAAACGCTGCCCGGAATGTAGAAAAGATTATATCGATGACAGTCTTTTGTACTGTCTCGATGACGGAGCCGAGCTTATCCAGGGCAGTGTAACGGATGAGCCCGCGACCGCGATCATTTCACCCGATCATGTGTCAGGTGAACGGCAAACGGAAGTTTTAAAAGCACACTACCCAGATCGCGTCACATTAAGTTTGCCGGCGTTTCTGTCCTGGAGAATGCTGCCGTGGTTTGCAGTCGGTGCCCTTGCACTCGTCGCCTGCATATTCGCGTACGGCTATCTCAATGGGCCGCGTCAAACAGAAGCCGCCGCCCTCAGACTGTCGTTCGAGCCCCCGCCCGAGCTTTCCTTCAACGACGTGCAAGCGGATTGGGCGGTCATCTCGCCCGACGGACTGAAAGTAGCTTTCACTGCGATCGCCGAGGACGGACAAAGTCTGCTGCATGTCCGCGAGCTCGCCTCTTCCGAAGTCAAGCCGTTGCCGGGCTCAAACGATCCGCTCGAACCTTTCTGGTCGCCGGACAGTAGATCGGTTGCGTATGGTTCTAGGGGAAAGCTGCGGCGGTCTGATCTGGCCGGCGGCACCGCGCAGGTCATCTGCGATGCGGCCCGGATCGTCGGTGGAAGTTGGGGCAAGGACGGCACGATCATCTTTGTTCCGGATTACCGTCGTGCGTTGGCTCAGGTTTCCGCGAACGGGGGCGAACCGCAACCCGTCCATATTCAGACTGAAGACAGCACCACGGAACGTCACAGCCAGCCCGAATTTCTCTCCGATGGCAGACGTTTCCTATTTCGCCGCGAGATCGGAACGGGATTGTCGGCTGCGGGGGTTCGGGCGATGGGCGTCTGGACCGGCTCACTGGACTCCCCCGATATAAAGCAGGTACTGCCGGACGACACGAATGTCGTTCATTCGCCTGACGGTTGGTTGATCTATGTTCGTAATGACGCTCTGGTCGCTCAGGCTTTTGACGAACAACGGCTTTCCGTGTTCGGCGAACCGGCACCGCTCATAAGCGGTCACCCTAATGGAGCGTTGAATGTCCGCCGCTTTTCGGTCTCGGATAACGGTGTATTGATCTGGCAGCCACATTGGGAACGTCTGTATCAACTCATTTGGCGGGACCGCGAAGGCAAACAGGTCGGGCAAGTCGGAGAACCGGCGAAAGTGTCTATCGGCCAGGAGCCGCACCTGTCGCCCGACGGAAAGAGCTTGATGGTAAAGCGGCCTCCGAACAATCTTTGGCTGGTCGATCTCGAGAAGGGAACCGACCTGCGGATAACCACGGATTTTGCCCAGATGCCCGTCTGGTCGCCGGATGGTAAGAAGGTAGCGTACGGCGGCGGCGGCGGTCTTTCGATAAGGGCAGCGAACGGAATTGGTGAGGGACAGACGATTCTTTCGGGTGCAATTTTTCCATATGCCTGGTCGCCCGATGGAAGCCGAATACTCTTCGTAAAACGAGGTGTCAAAACTCAGTCCGATGTCTACGGTATCAATCCGGACGGCGATCGTAAGGAGACAACCCTGCTCGCGGGTCCAGCCAACGAAAGGTGGCCGGCGATCTCGCC
>DATLNN010000274.1:0-6685 GCA_035536695.1 Pyrinomonadaceae bacterium
GTTGGAAAACTGGCACATTGCCTTATGCGTGAAAAAGGGCGATAATAGGAGGTGAATCGAGCTTCGCTATCTCTTTTTTCAGCTTGCCCCGAATAACTCGGAACGACCCTGACACATACAGCAAAAGATCGTAGACAGTTCTCTGGCTATGGTCGCAGCTTTGCAGCGTGCAGACAGCGCGCCGGCTGTGTTGGAAAGGAGGATTATAATGTCAGAACGAACTAATTTGATCGACACGATCGCGGGCACAGACATATTTTCGGCGTTTGCCAGAATGATGAGGACATCAAAGGCCAATGAGATCCTAAGCGGCGGCGGGCCTTTTACCGTCTTTGTGCCCACCAATGACGCGTGGGGCAAGATCCCTGACGCTCAGATGAACGGGTGGCTCAGCGAGACCGACCAGACACGGTTGAACCACGTGCTCGCGTATCACATCGTGCCGGGCAAGCTGTTCGCCTCGGATCTCGAGAGGGCCAGCCCGGCCATGTCCCTCTCCGGCCAGGAGATCACCTTGACGGACAAGGGCGGCCTAAAGGTGAACACCTCAGGATTGCAGGCCCGCAATATAGAAGCGACAGACGGCATAATCCACGGGCTCGACACCGTCCTGACGCCGCCTGCCATTCCGGCGGCCACAGCCGTGGGGTCGGCCGTCACCGCCACGGCCCCCGCGCCGCCGGTGATGACCGCGGCCGAAAGCTTGGCAACGCGCAAATTGTCCTAGTTACTTTTGGCTGATCAAATGGGCAAGGCTCGGCTCGAAGGAGACCGGGCTTCTTTTGTGCAGTGGTCAATTTAGTCATTGCCTGAGATCGAAGCGAACGAGTAAGATAGTTCTGACCGGCCGTCGGACCCCATGTCACTAAACCAACGACAACACATCCGTTTTTCGCTCGATATCCCGGCGATCATCTATTCGAAATACGGCGAGCGGCAGGAAACGCGACTTGAGCAGATCTCGATCGGGGGAGGTTTTACCGGCTGGGAAGAGAATATCTATATCGGCGACGAGTTTCGAATAGAGATCCAGCTGCCAAAACGGGAATTATCTGCCGCTGCAATGCAAGGCCCTGTACCGTTTTGATCACACAGGTATCGGGGTGAGATTTTTGGATATCTGCGAGTTTGAACACGAGCTGATCTCAAAGCTAATCGCCCATAAGCTCGAAACCGAGGGCGTTCCGTTGCAGATCGATCCGTTTACGCTCCCCCCGACCTTCGCGGCCGACGATCCGTCGCCGCGGATCACAGACAACCGTCAAACACGCGACGAGGTGCTGCAGGGGATAATGGCCGCGGATGACGGGGTATGAAAAATGACGATAAGCTGTGAGCAAACCCGACAAACTACTTCAAAGGCTAAAGCGGAGTCCAAACAATGTTACATTCGATCAGATAAGGCGATTGCGGGAATCAGAGGACTTCTATCTGGAGCGTGTTACCGGCAGTCATCACGTGTTTAGAAGGAATGAGATCATTTTTGCTATTCCAGTTCATCAGAATCGTGTGAAGACTGTATACGTTAAACGGGTAGTTGAGATCATCGAAGAACATGGCAAAACTTAAATACCCATTCGTTACCTACCCCGCTACAGAAGGCGGCTACGTCGCGGAGATCCCGGCTCTTAAAGGCTGTTTGGCACAAGGAGAAACTCTAACTGAAACGCTGGACGAGCTCGAGACCGTCGAGACGCTTTGGCTCGAAACGGCAAAACAGGCCGGGGTTCGGGTACCACGCATATTAGCCGAGATTGACAGGGTAAAAGAAAAACTTGCGGCGTAAGATCAGAACAACTCATCCATCGCCTGCTCCAGGTTCTTAACGCCCACAACCCGCATTCCAAGCAGCTTTTCCAGCCCCTTCTTATTTGACTCGGGCAAGATAAGCTTTTTGAATCCAAGCGTCTGGGCCTCGCGGGCACGTGCCTGAGCCTGGAGGACGCCGCGAACCTCGCCCGTAAGGCCGACCTCGCCGAAAACGGCGGTGTCGGGCGGGACCTGCGTGTTGCGGAAGCTCGAGGCGATGGCCGCGACAATGCCGAGGTCGGCGGCTGGCTCGTCTATCTCCATACCCCCGGCGACATTGATAAAAACGTCGTCGCCGGCAAGCTGAAAGCCGACACGCTTTTCGAGAACCGCTATCAAGAGCGATGTTCGATTGTGGTCAAAACCCTGTGTCATCCGCCGGCCGGTGCCAAATTTCGTGCCGCTTACCAGAGCCTGTATTTCCACGAGCATCGGGCGGGTGCCCTCCATACAGACGGTCACGACCGAGCCGGTTGCGTTTTCGGGGCGTTCCTGCAAAAAGAGCTCTGAAGGGTTGGCGACCGGTATGAGCCCTGCGTTGGTCATCTCAAATACGCCGATCTCGTTTGCCGCCCCAAAACGGTTTTTGGTGGCCCTGATGATGCGGTGATTGTGGTGTCGGTCGCCTTCGAAGTAGAGGACCGTGTCGACAATGTGCTCGAGGGTTTTCGGGCCGGCAATAGAGCCCTCTTTGGTCACGTGGCCGGTAAGAAATACCGGCGTTGCCGTCTGTTTGGCGAACATCATGAACTGGGCGGCGACCTCACGGACCTGTGACACGCTGCCCGGAGCCGATTCGATCTGGTCGCTGAATACAGTCTGGATCGAATCGACGATGACAAAGTCGGGTCGAAGCTTGTCCGTTTCCGCCAGTATTGCCTGAAGATTGGTCTCGGGAAGGAGGAGCAGATTTGTCGCTTCGACGCCGAGCCGTTCGCCTCGCATCTTTATCTGCCGCTCCGATTCCTCGCCTGAGACATACAGGACTTTCGTACCGTTCCGGCCGAGACGATCCGCCATTTGCATGACGATCGTCGATTTGCCTATTCCGGGGGCGCCGCCGATCAGGACGAGTGAACCAGCGACGATACCACCGCCGAGCACACGATCGAGTTCGTCGATGTGCGACGGTGTGCGGGCGTCGTCTTGGGATTCGATAGAATCGTATGCCACGGGAGGGGGTCCGCCGTATGGAGCGGGCGACCGGCCCAATGACGCCGACCGAGCCGCGCTTCGAAAACGTTCTTCGACCAGAGTGTTCCATTCGCCACAGTCCGGGCATTGCCCCAGCCATTTGCGTGACTGGGAGCCGCAACTTTGACAAACAAAGATCGTGGCGGGTGATTTAGCCATTTTGTGAGTACCAGAATACAGACACGGGCGTCACCACGACAAGTCAGTCGAAGACTTGAAGAGGACCTGATTCAGTTGAAATAACGAGCGGACCTTTTCTTTTTCAACGCAACGCCGTAAAAGCCCGCAAAGCGACTTTTGCGAAATGAGCAAATGGAACAATGAGAAGTATGCAAACCTGATGCCTACGCATGGGCCGTAACCGATCCTTCCATTCCTCTGCGGTCGCTGAGATACGCCTTAACCTCCGGCCGTCTTTCATGTTAAGATTTTGTCAGATGAAGTGGGACGTTCTCATTCTTAGGATCGCGTCGGTCGGGATGCTTGTCCTGTTGGCTTATCTCCTTAATCCCTTCGAGCGGACGCAGCGTTTTGGGCTTGCGAACATAGAGGACGACACTGTGCGTCGGTACTTGTCTGCGGCCCTTGGCGGAGTTATTGGCCTGCTGATAATTGGTTTCGAGATGCGGGTTCGCCGTTCGTCGCTCAAGACGCTTATTGGGGCCGCGGTCGGGTCGACACTCGGCATCGCCGGAGCATTTTTGATAGGCGTGCTCATCTCTATACAGAAAGAAGCGGCGGTTTCAGCCGAGATGCAGACCTTTTTGACCATAGCCTTGGCATTTTTTATGGGCTACGTAGGTTTGATGGTCGGCGCGGCGAAGGGTGATTATCTAGATCTCTCGGCCCTCGGCGGTATTTTCAGCGACAAGAACGTAAAACGGGACTACAAGATCCTGGACACGTCTGTCATCATTGACGGCCGGATCGCCGATGTTGCCGAGACGGGTTTCCTGGGCGGGACCCTGATAATTCCTAACTTTATTCTCACAGAGCTCCAGCAGGTCGCCGACTCACCGGATTCATCGAAGCGGCAACGCGGCCGACGTGGGCTCGACATGCTCCAGAGGCTTAGAAACAATAGCAAGCTGGACATTCAAATAATCGAGACCGACTTCCCGGCAGTCAAAGAGGTCGACTTAAAACTGATCGAACTCGGGATGCAGCTAGATGCCGTCATCGTGACGAACGATTTCAACCTTAACAAGGTCTCGCAGCTGCGCGGCGTCGCGGTATTGAATATCAACGAGCTGGCCAATGCTCTAAAACCTGTCGTCCTGCCCGGCGAGGCTATGCGGGTCTTTATCCTGAAGGAGGGCAAAGAGTACAACCAGGGCGTTGCCTATCTTGATGACGGAACAATGGTCGTCGTGGACAATGCGCGCCGTCTGATCGGGAAAACGACGGACATCGCGGTGACGAGCGTCTTGCAGACAACCGCGGGCAAGATGATATTTGGGCGGCTCTGGGAGGAGAAAGACGACGCGGGCGGGGGCAACGAGACGTCGGTCGGAATACACGACTCGCGATCGCTCGGATTTCGAAAGGCCACGCGCGAGCTTCGGCAGACGACCATCATTGAGGAGATCGAGTAGCTGATTCCATTGCGGGGCCACCGTTCAACCGTCAAATGAACACCGCCATTATCGTCGCCGCCGGCAGCGGGCAAAGATTTGCCGCCGCGCGGCCTAAACAATTCATCGACCTTCTCGGGAAACCATTAATAATACGTACGTTAGAGCGATTTGATGCATGCGCGGCGATCGACAGTATCATCTTGGTCCTGTCCGATGAGGGCAAAAAAGAGTTTCAAAACATCATCCGAGGCGATGAGATGGCCAAGCTTCGATCGGTTGTTACAGGGGGTGCCACGCGGGGAGAATCCGTAAGAAACGGCTTTGACGCGATCGATCCGATAGCAGGGGATATCGTCGCCGTCCATGATGGCGCCCGCCCGTTGGTAAGCTGCGATGAGATCACCCGGACCGTAAATACGGCTCAGGGAACCGGGGCCGCTTGTTTGGTCGCGGACGTTACCGACACGATCAAAGAGACGGAAGATGGATACATTTTACGTACGATAGACCGCCGTTCGCTCCGTCGGGCGCTGACGCCACAGGCCTTTCGCTATGAAGTACTCAAACGCGCCCTCGAGCGTGTCGATCCGGCTGCGCCGATCACGGACGAATGCTACCTGGTCGAAAAAATCGGCGTGAAGATCGCACTTGTCGAAGGTAGCCCGAGGAATATAAAGATCACGCGGCCCGAGGACCTGATCCTCGCCGAGGCCATTGTCAGGGCGGACTCCGAAGCGACACCGCATGTATAGAATTGGATTTGGAACGGACATCCATAGGCTGGCCGCCGGCCGGCCGCTGATCATCGGGGGCGTCACTATCCACTCTGACCTCGGCGCCGACGGCCACTCGGATGCCGACGTGCTCATGCATGCGGCCGCGGACGCGGTCCTCGGCTCGCTGGCTATGGGCGACCTGGGTTCTCATTTTCCGAATGACGAGGAACGCTGGCGGAATGCGGAGAGCTCGCAGTTCCTCAGCTATGCGGTTGGTCTGATCCGGGAAAGGGGCTATACCGTGGTGAACCTCGACGCGGTCATTGATCTCGAAAAGCCTAAACTACGCCCCCATATCGATGCCATGCGCGAGAATCTCGCGAACGCTCTCAACATCGATCCGGAAGCGGTGAGTGTAAAAGCCAAGACCGGGGAGGGCGTCGATGCGGTTGGCGAGCGACGGGCTGTCAGGGGGCAGGTCATCGTTCTTGTGGTAAGAGGTAACGCTTGATGAAGTTGTGATACGGGTTCTCCGTCCGATTGCTCAAATATGGCGCCCGAGCGACCCCACGCTCACTGTCCGGAGTTTTGGTTTGTCGCCCATGTCTATTATCGTATTCGCGAGAATTTCACTCCTGCCGCATATAAAGGGTTCTGGCGTAAAGTTTTCTGTATAATAACCGGTAATTGAGCGGAATGAGCCTTACCGCTCAATCAGAAGTTATGTCGCATTGGAGGCTTTTCGCTCCATTGATAACCGCTATCAACTAGAAAGGGAACGATACCATGGCTATTCTTCGTCGCCGTTTCCTCCAGATTGCCGCAGGCGCGTTCGGGTCAACCTTTGTGTACACCACGGCCGGTGCTGGGGACTACCCATCCCGGACGGTCCGTCTGCTCGTTGGCTTTCCTGACGGGGGGCCGGTGGACATTGCCGGACGCACGATTGGCGCGTGGCTCTCCGACCGGTTTGGTCAACCATTCATCGTAGAGAACCGACCCGGCGAAAGCGGCAACATCGCCACGCGCGCGGTGGTCAAAGCTGCCCCGGACGGCTACACGCTGCTCGTGTGCGGCCCGGTGAACGTGATCAATACGGCGCTATTCGACGGTATGGATTTCGACTTCGGCCGAGACATTTCCGCCGTCGCAGGGCTGTTCCGCGTCCCTCTCGTCGTTGAGGTCAACCCCGCCCTGCCGATAAGAACAGTTACGGAGTTCCTGACCTACGCAAGAGCAAATCCTGGCAGGCTTAAGGTGGCCTACGCTGGGGCTGGGACGCCCCAGCACCTGGGCATCGAACTATTCAAGGCCATGGCCGGCGTCGATCTCACCCTCGTGCCATTCGCTGGATCAACACCCGCACTGGAAGCATTACTCGCCGGACAG
>DATLNN010000275.1:0-5278 GCA_035536695.1 Pyrinomonadaceae bacterium
GTGGAGGATCGGCGTACAGTATTATCTCTCGCTGTTTCGCAATTCGATCCCGGCGCTGACATGGGAAAATCCGTTTCGCACGACCGACGCCCTAGCGACAGCGCCCGCATTCAATGTGGGACGCAACCGATTTGTTCGGGGCCAACTGGCGCTTTCACCGGATAATGATTTCCAGAGCATTAGCATTACTGGCAGTGTGGACCTTCCGCGTTACACTCAGATCAGAGGGGCGATCTCATGGGGCAGGTCAACGCAGAATGCGCCATTTCTGCCTTACACTCTTAATTCGGCCATGGTCGCGCCGAATCTGCTGCCGGGTCAGCCCGCCTTGTTCAATCTTGCTCCGCCCCAGCCTTCGTTAGAGGGCGAAGTAGATACTTTGGACCAAAATTATGCTCTTGCCAGCCGGCCCTTCAAGAGCATGAAATTCTTACTTCAGTACCGATATTTCGACCGTGATAATAAAACGCCGCTCCTCATTTTTCCCGGTCTGCCAGCATTTGGAGATTCAGGTGTGCGCACGGCCATTGATTTCTATAATCTTCCAATAGAAAACTTTCCTTCGTCATACAAGCGGCAGAATTTCACCGCTGAATGGGAATGGACGCCGTTCAAGAGTTTCGGTGTAGAGGTCGAATATAATCTGGAAACTTGGAATCGAACGTTTCGCGAGGCACCAAGAACCACCGAGCATAGTATTAGAGAACGCATTGAATACAAACCCAGGACCGGGGTTGCCTTAAAGCTCGACTCGCTTTACGCGCATCGCCGACCGCAAATCTACAACACACAGCCGTTGGTATTTGAGCCGAACCTCAATGGTCCGTTCGGTACCTGGATAGTTGTTCCGGGAACCCCGTTCAATCCGGATCTGCGAGAGGAATTTAACCTCCTGCGTCGATACGACGAGTCCGAACGAAAAAGAAAGGATAGCCGGCTAACGTTAGAGGTTACGCGATGGGACAACGTGTCTTTTTCGACTTCGATACGATATCTGCGGGACGACTATGATAAGCGATTCTACGGGCTCCACTACGATCAGCAAACCGCCATTGAGGCCGAGATATCTTATTTTCCGAAAAGGCCCGATGCGAACGATGAAACAGCGGTCGGCTACAGTTTCCTTGAGAATTCCTTTATCTACGGCAACTATTCGCGTGAGATCAACAGGACGGCTTATCTGGGTCTGGGTCACAGAACCATCGGGGCGGCCCGCAACGTGACGGCCTGCTGCGCTCAGTTTCCTATCGCCAACACCTTTGATCGAAGCTCGCGAATAAATTTCGACATGTTTCAAGTGGGCTTCAGCACGGCGTCGGCTCAGGAGCGGACCGTGCTTAATCTCTCGTACAGTCTCGGATTTGCGCGGGATCGGACGAGTACCACAAATCCTTTTCCTATCCTTGCGGTCTCCACGCGCACCGCCGGTGCTTACACTTATCCCGACGTAATCAATAGGCAGCAAGAAGTAAATGTTTCGCTTACCCACCAAGTGCGAAGCGACCTCGCCCTCGGTATTACATATCGGTACGAGCCATATAGGTTGGACGATTACTATACCAACAGCTTACAACCCTATTCGCCTAGACAGCCTGCGGCGAATGTTGCTAATGGGTTGGCCCCCCGCTACATTTTCTCGGACGCAAGATTCACGAGTTACCACGCAAACGTGATCAAACTGTTCTTACGATATACATTTTGAATAGCTATCATCATCGTAAAAGATCGGGCCGGACCCGCGTGCCCAAAATACATTTCTGCCTTAGGAGTCTTATCGTACTTGCGACTCTATGACGTTGAAACTATAATTTCCGTCTGCACGTAATCAACGTCAAATCCAGAGGAAAACCTATGAAGTTAAAAGCTCTTTCGCGCCAGTTGTTTGTCTTGTTCGTTATCGCATTTCTTTCGATGCCTCTGCCCCTATTGGCACAGGACGAGAAAAAGCCGGCTGAGAACAAGGACGAGAAGAAGGACGAAAAGAAAGTCGAAACGCTGCCCTTGAAAATGGACAGCGTCATTAAATTCACGACTGACGAAGGCACGTGGATGTCGCTCGACGTTTCGCCCGACGGGCAGTGGATCATCTTCGACCTGCTCGGCGATATATACACGCTGCCCGTAGCGGGCGGCGAGGCCAAGCGGATAATCGGCGGGATGTCGTTCGAGAGCCAGCCCGTCTTTTCGCCGGACGGCAAATCGATAGTTTTCCTCTCCGACCGCAGCGGGACCGAAAACGTCTGGGTAGCCAAAGCCGACGGGTCGGATCCAAAGGCAATAACAAAAGACAAAAAGACGATGTATGTCTCGCCATCGTGGACCGCCGACGGCAATTACATCATCGTATCGAAATCAGAGCAGTCGATCGGCACCTTTCACGCCTATATGTATCACAAGGACGGCGGCTCCGGCCTTAGCATAGGGCCTCCTCCGCCGCCTCTACCTGGCCCGGACACCCAGGGCCCGCCTCCGCCGCCGCGGGTGAACCGCATGGGCGCCGTCGCGTCGCCCGATGGACGTTACATCTACTATGCACAGCGGACGGGCTCGTTCGATTACAACGCGCGTTTCCCGATGTGGCAGGTTTATCGATTTGACCGTGAGACGAGCGAAGTTTCGCGTATAACGAACACCCAGGGCAGCGCCATCCGGCCCGTGCTTTCGCCCGACGGCAAGAATCTGATCTACGCGACACGTTTTGAGACAAAGACAGCGCTTCGCGTGCGTAATCTCGAATCGAACCAGGAACGCTGGCTGATCAACAACGTCACCCGCGACGACCAGGAATCACGTGCGACCCGCGACGCTTTCCCAGGTTATGACTTCATGCCCGACGGGCGCTCCTTGATCGTTCCCGTGAACGGCAAGATCAAGCGTGTCGATTTCGCGACCGGTGCCGCCACGGATGTGCCGTTCACAGCGAATGTCGAGGCCGAGATCGGCCCGCGTGTTCATTTCGAGTACAAGGTTGATGACTCGCCCAACGTGACGGCACGGTTGATCCGCCATCCTGCATTGTCGCCCGACGGCAAGCGCGCTGTATTTACCGCATTTAACAAGCTCTACGTGATCGATCTTCCCGGCGGAAAGCCCCAAAGGCTTACGTCCGAGACCGAGGGCGAGTTCATGCCGTCGTGGTCGCCCGATGGCAATTCGATCGTTTACGTCACTTGGTCGACACAAGGCGGACATATCAAGAGCGTGCCGTCGACGGGAGGGAACCCTCGCCAATTGACCACTTCCCAGGCTTTCTATTCGTCTCCAGTCTATACGCCCGACAGCTCGAAGATCGTCTATATCACGGGTGCGGTTGACGACCAGTTGTTTGCCGACATCCGCGAGGGGCATCAATTCTCGTCACCCGAAGAAGAGATACTACACGGCCATGAGGCAAAGGAGATCACGGGTTCGGGCGGCAATACGGGACTCGACCTCAGATATATTCCGGCGGGCGGCGGGGTCTCGAAACTGATCGCCCCGGCCCAGGGGCGCTTTCCGCATTTTACAAAGGACAACGACCGCGTCTTTCTGACGACGGGCCAGGGCCTCGCCTCGATTCGTCTCGACGGTTACGACCGCCGAACCCACCTGCGGGTTACCGGAAAAGGCTCGCCGCCAAACTTCCCGAACGCAAGCTCGATCAAGCTTTCGCCGGATGGGACGCGTGCATTTGTCGAGCTTCAGGGCCAGCATCACGTCGTGACCGTCCCCAAAGCAGGTCGCGAAACCGTCGTCGTGAGCCTTGCCAGCCCGTCCGCATCCGTTCCGACCAAGAAAATGTCCGTCCTCGGCGGCGATTTTCTCAATTGGTCCGGTGACGGCAAGACAGTGAGTTGGTCGTGGGGAACAAAGCTTTATCGCCAGGACGTTTCGGCCGATAAGCCGGAAACGTTTGACATCGTGGTCGAAGCACCGCGAGCCCGGCCAAAAGGCACTGCGGTCCTCTCGGGAGCGCGCATCATCACGATGAAGGGCGATGAGATCATCGAAAAAGGCGACATCGTCATTACAGATAACCGTATCACCGCGATCGGGCCGAAAGGCAAGGTCGCGATCCCGGCCGGGGCCGACGTGGTCGATGTCACCGGCAAGACGATCATTCCGGGCCTTGTCGATGCTCACGCCCACATGTGGCCACCGCGTGAAGTTCACCAGTCGCAGGTCTGGCAATATCTGGCAAATCTCGCCTATGGCGTCACGACGACCCGCGACCCCCAGAGCTCGACGACCGATGTTTACACGTACGCCGATATGGTCGAGACCGGCGAGATCCTCGGGCCCCGCGTCATGACAACGGGCCCCGGCGTGTTCTCTAGCCTGGGCCTCGAAGACAAGGATGCGGTCAACAATTACATCAAGCGCTACAGCGACGCCTACAAAACCAATACCCTGAAACAGTACGTCGTCGGTGACCGCGTCGTTCGCCAGCTCGTTTCGATGGCCACAAAGGAGTACGGCATCACGGCGACCACCGAAGGAGCTCTCGACATGAAGCTCGACCTGACGCAGATGATCGACGGCTACTCGGGCCACGAGCATTCGCTTCCGCTCCAGCCGATCTACAACGACGTCGTTCAGTTCGTCGCAAAAACGAAAACCTATTACACCCCGACAATTCTGGTCGCATACGGTGGGCCCTGGGCAGAGAATTATTTCTTCCAGACAACGGACGTCTTGAATAATGAAAAGCTGCGACGCTATATCCCGCGTGAGCTCGTCAACTCAATGATGCGTCGTCGCCCTCAGTGGTTCCGGCCCGAGGAGTACAGCTATAAGGAAATTGCCAAAGGCGCTGCCGATATCGTCAAGGCCGGAGGCCGCGTAGGCTTGGGCGGCCACGGCCAGATGCAGGGTATGGGCGTCCATTGGGAGCTTTGGGCAATCCAGTCGGGAGGAATGCCGACCCATGACGCTCTAAAGGTCGGGACGATCTTCTCGGCCGAGGCCATCGGCCTTAACCGCGATGTAGGGTCGCTCGAACCGGGCAAACTTGCCGATCTCATTGTCCTTGACAAGAATCCGCTCGTCGATATTCGAAATAGCGACTCGATCAAAATGGTTATGAAAAACGGCGAGCTGTTCGATGGCGACACGCTGACTCGCCAATGGCCAAGTCCGAAAAAGCTGGAAAAGCAGTATTGGTGGGACCTGGAGCCGAAATAATGACCGAGCGGACTGGAGGGTGAGCATCTTCGAACCCTACTTACAAGCGAGACGCTTGCCCTCCAGTCCTTTTACTCCGGTCGAACTCTTACAATGATCTCGCGCGCACCACAGG
>DATLNN010000276.1:0-3413 GCA_035536695.1 Pyrinomonadaceae bacterium
CTCGAATCCCGGCTGCGTGACATTAACGTAGCGGCGGCCAGATTGGCTCGCGAAGCCGCCGGCGACAAGGTCTGCGTAGCCGGGGCGATCGCACCGCTCGGGCTAAGGATCGAACCGTTTGGCCCGACCTCGTTTGACGAAGCAAGAGACCTCTACAAGGAACAGGCCGAGGCTCTGCTCGAAGGCGGCGTCGACCTCTTTGTACTCGAAACTTTTTCAGAGCTGCCGGTCATCGAACAGGCTATCCGCGCGGTGCGCGAGCTGACCGATCTGCCCATTGTCGCCCAGATGGCGATCCAGATGGACGGAAAAACGACATTTGGAACAACGCCTGAGGCGTTCGCAGCGAAGCTCGACGCTCTGGGTGTAGACGTGATAGGCCTGAACTGCGGCATGGGCCCGAACCATCTGCTGACGGCGCTCGAAAAGATGCGCGCCGTTACCAACAAAAAGCTGTCCGCTCAGCCCAATGCCGGCCTTCCGCGTGATGTCCAGGGCCGGCAGTTTTACATGGGCTCGCCGGAGTACATGGCTGAATTCTCGCGGCGATTCGTCCAGGTCGGAGCGAAGTTTGTTGGCGGGTGCTGCGGCACAACTCCGACGCATATCAAGCTGATAGCCGACGCCATACGCTCGATCAGCCCACGGCAGCGGCAGGTTTTTGTAAGTTCCTCTTCGGCCGCTGTACAGGAATTGACACCACCGGAGCTCCGCGTAATCCCGGCGGAGGAGCGTTCAAATTGGGGACGCAAGATCGCGCGCGGCGAGTTTGTGACCTCCGTCGAGGTGCTGCCGCCAAAGGGCTGCGATGCCGAGAAGACGCTCGACTCGATTCGGCTGTTAAAGGAGGTCGGCGTAGACGGTGTCAACATCCCCGACGGCCCGCGGGCGCAGACCCGTATGTCGGCGCAGGCCACCGCCGTGTTGGTCGAACGCGAGATTGGCATCGAGGCTGTGCTCCACTACTGTTGCCGTGACCGCAATCTGCTCGGCATGATGTCTGACCTTCTCGGTGCGGCGGCGCTGGGATTGCACAACCTTCTTGTAATCACAGGTGACCCGCCAAAGATGGGCCCGTACCCGGACGCGACCGCGGTTTTTGATATCGACGCCATAGGCCTGACCAATATGGTCAATAAACTCAACCACGGCCTGGACCTCGGTAATAATCCGATCGGTAAACCGACCGCGTTCTCGATAGGCGTCGGCGTAAATCCTGGTGCGGTGAATCTTGAAGAAGAGATCCGCCGGTTTGAATGGAAGGTCGAGGCCGGGGCGGAATACGCCATCACCCAGCCCGTCTTTGATACGGAGCAGCTGCGGCGGTTTCTCGGCATGATCGAGCACGTCCGGATCCCGATAGTGGCTGGCATCTGGCCCCTAGTAAGCTTTCGCAATGCCGAATTTCTTCACAACGAAGTGCCGGGCGTCGAGGTCACGCCCGAGATCCTCGAACGCATGCGGATCGCCTCGGACATGAGCAAAGAACACGCGCGCGAAGAAGGCATCTCGATCGCCCGCGAATCCCTCCTAGAGGTCCGCGACATGATCCAGGGCGTCCAGGTATCGGCACCATTCGGCAACGTGAAATACGCTCTTCAGGTTTTTGACGTGCTGGATGAATTTGCCAATAAAGAGCGGACCCGCGAGGCTTAATGCGCCAGCCCGCACATATCACCTGAGTCCTGCCTGTGTGATCGTGTGGACCCTGCCTCCGATATATAGATTTGCCGTCCGGGCCGTGAGCGACGGGTTCGGCAAAACCGTATATGTGACAGAGCCGTTACCGCTCGCCGGATCGGACGTAACTACGACCCACGGTTGATCTGACCAGCCGGTAAACCCGCAATTAGCGGCGGACTCTATACTCACCGTCCCGCTGCCGCCTCCGCCCGCCCAGGTGGTCCTGGCCGACGAAAGCTTGAACGTGCATATAGTCGGCTGGGCGATCGCCCGCGCAACATTGATCCTGCCGCCCGTGAGGATGAGCCCGTTCCATTGCGGCAGCACGTCGACCGTGTTCATTAATGTGGCCTTGATCGAGGCTGCGGAAAGGTTCGGATGCGCGGCCGCGATCAATGCAACAGCGCCGGCAGTGTGCGGGGTCGACATCGACGTGCCGCTAAAATTCGCGTAACCGCCGCCTGCAACCGTGCTGCGAAGGGCTACACCCGGTGCAGCTACATCGACAGTCGTAAGGCCGTAGTGCGAGAACGATGCGCGGTTGTCGTTTTGATCGGACGCTGCTACAGCAAGAATGCTGGGGCTGTTGTAACTGCCTGGGTACGTCGGCAGCACGTCGTTGTTCTCTTCCTGATCCACTGTCAGCTGGTTGCCGGCGGCAAACACATTCAGGATATCGTTGCGTCCGGCAGTATCGATCGCGTCTTTGACGGCCTGGTCGTATGTGCCGGCCTCGGGCGGCCCGCCGTAACTGTTGCTGGTGGCGCGTATGTCCACGCCACGATCTTTCATCTGGGCAACGTACTGAAATGTCTTTATCAGGCTGACCGATGTGGAACCGCCGACCGTGTCGTCGTGCGTCTTCAGGGCCATTATCTTTACATTCCAGTTGACGCCGGCAACCCCGATACCATTGTTGCCAACGCCGCCAATGGTGCCCGAGCAATGCGTGCCATGATCATGACCATCGGTCGGGTCGTTGTCCTGGTTCAGAAAATCCCATCCGTTGATGTCGTCGACATAGCCGTTGCCATCGTCGTCGATCCCATTACCCGCGACCTCGCGTGGATTTACCCAGACGTTCGCCGCCAAGTCGGGGTGGTTTTTGTCGATACCTGTATCCACGACCGCAACGACTACGTTGGGATCTCCGGTCGTCGTCTCCCAGGCATCCGGCGCGCGGATTCTCTGCATACCGTAAAGCTGGCCGAACTGCTCATCATTCGGCGTGGCGAAGATGCGGTAAACAAAATTCGGCTGCACGATCTCGACGTTTGGATCGCTGGCGTAGACATTCATCGCCTCGCGCATCTTGACACCCTCGCGAAGACGAACATGCTGCCATCGAAGGTCGGGAAACTCCGACATTACCTCGGCGCCGAGCTCAGTGTTGAGTTTGCTGACAGCGGTCTTCGCCGTTTCGCCTCGATATTTTACAAGCAGTTCACCGGGAACGTAGCTGTCTTTGTTTTCAGCAAAGCTTGCCTCGGTCTTGTCGGTAAGTTTCCCAGTCTGAGTAGCAGCCATCACGACTGCGATCGCGAGCACAATAATCAATCTTTTCATAGTTTCCCTCCGGTCCGAGCTTAGGGGCAAAATCCCGCTCTGAATAGAGTCTCGGGGATAAGAGTTGAGCCAAAGTTGAGCATTTCTTGAATCGGGAAAACGCGAAAGGCTCAAGTCCTCAGGCGACTTGAGCCTTTCTATTCTTTTTCCAATTAATCTAGGGA
>DATLNN010000277.1:0-10611 GCA_035536695.1 Pyrinomonadaceae bacterium
GCGGATAAATTCGATTGAGAAACGTAGTATCGAATAGATGATACCGTAAGTGATGAGGATCTGACCAGAGAATTTCTTTCGGCCATGAAGCCAGAAGAGAAACCCGAAGACGCCGAACATGACGAACGACTCGATGAGCTGCGTCGGCCAGAGGTAGAGATCGGCACCATCCGGGCCGACGCTCGGCACGCCGGTGTATTCGTGGCCCTTTTCCGTAAAATGGACGCCGAGCGGGTATTCGCATACGTCCCCCCAACAGCACCCGGCGGCAAAGCAGCCCTGGCGACCCAGAGCCTGTCCCAGGGCAACACCCGGCGCAAAAGCGTCCGCAACGTTCCAAAACGGAAGTTTGTAAAGCGGAACCAGGATCGCGACTGCCAGAAATCCGCCGATCAAGCCGCCGTAAAATACGCCGCCCGATCGCAGGAAATCCAAGGATAAGATATTGACATTGTCCTCGACTAGCAGCATCAATACCTTTGACCCGACCAGCCCGCCCACAAGGACCCAAAGGCCAAGATCATAGATCCGTTCGCGCGGGAGGCCATCTCGGGCCGCTAGGCGCGAGGCCACGAAAAGGGCCAGCAGCATGCCCAGGGCGAGGAAAATGCCGTAGGTGGTGACGGGAAAGCTGCCGATGCGAAAGAGCTCTGGATACATATAGGGGGCAACGAGCGGGCGCGCGTCCTTGATTCTAGACTCTCAATTCTCGGCCTCCGATACACTCCCTACCGGCCGTGTTTCTGCCTCGAGTTTCCGCTTCGACAGGAACATATCAAGAATGAGGAGCCCGGCTCCAACGCAGATCGCGGCGTCAGCGATATTAAAGGTCGGATAGTGCCAGCTGCCGAACTGCACATCAATAAAATCCACGACAAACCCGAGGCGCAGACGGTCGGTGACGTTGCCGGCTATCCCGGCAAGCAGCAAAGCCAGGGAACCCAGGATGCGATCGTCGGCACGCGGCGTTCGCCAAAAGAAATAGAGAACGAGCACTCCGGCGACGAGCGCGACAGCGGACAATCCCCAGCGGCCGGCATTGCCCTGTTGGTCAAGCATCGAGAATGCGACACCGGGGTTCTCGGCATAGGCAAAATTCAAGAACCCGGATATCACCGTTTGGTCGCCGCCAAAACGCAATACGCGGGTAGCCCAAGCCTTTGTGACCTGATCGATCATAAAGACGCCGCCCGCAATGGCCAGGTAGCTGAGTTTCCACAGTAGATCTCTTTTTGTCATTTCTTTTTTGTGTGTTTCGGGCGATTCGTGGTTTATCTGAAAGCTAAACCACGGAAACACGCGAAACACACGACTGAGGCCCTCTATTGTTTAGCCGGCGGCTTCGGCTCGGACGTGAAGATCTTGTTCACGATCTTCCACTCGCCGTTTATTTTAAGTAACGACATGTAGTCGGTTAGTTTGGCGCTTGGGTAATCGAGAACGATCTTAGCCACCGCGGCATTCCCGACCACGTCGATGTCCTGGATCCAACGTTTTCGCTGGGCCTCGTCGGCCGCGGGCTTGCCCGATGAGCCAGCGATATACTCGGCAAACGAGCGCGTCGTGTATTTGCCGTCGCGGATGAATATCAGCTGGCCATCGGTGTGAAAGGCCTTTTTATGGTACTCGCCATTGCCGGTCGCATGCGCCTTAAGATAATTCTCGAGCGGTATGCGCACAGCTTCTTTTTCAGATACCCCATCGCTCTTTGCCGGAGTGCCCTTTGTTTCAGCGAGGTAGGTCTTGTTGACGATCTTCCACTCGCCGTCAACCTTCAGCAGAGCCATATAGTCGACGTATTTGACAGTCGGGTAATCGGAGACGACCTTCGCGATGGCCGCGTTGCCGACAACGTCTATGGCCTCGATAGATCGCTTCCGCTGGCTTTCGTCCGCGGCCGATTTCCTTCCCGTCAGGCTGGTGATGTAGTCGGCAAAGCTCTGCGATGTATATGCGCCATCACGAACTGCCATCATCATTCCGACCAGGTGGAAAGCCTTTTTTGTGTATTCGATGTCTACCGTCGCGTGGCCCTTTATGTAATTCTCAAGCGGAATGCGCACCAGGTCTTTTTCGGCTGGCTGGGCCCACGCGAACACCGAGAACAAAAACATCAAAATCGCCGATGTGATCAGGGTCTTCATTTTAAATATCAATCGCTCCTTATAAGCTCACTTTTACGCTCCACACCATCGGCGCGTTTCATTCGTCTTGATCGCCCTCGTGCCGCGCCCCTCCACCTCGGTCGGCGAGGATATCACGTCTTGAAAATCGATCGCCATTATGTCGCGTGTTTATTTTAGGTACTTTTGAGCGATATAAGGATGCTTAGGGTTCACCACCAGCTTTTGCTGTCTGGGTTCGATTATCACATCCATGTCTTCCATCGGTATCGAGCCGAGCAGCACTTCGGCCTCGCCCGGCATTACTACGGCATCGCAGGTCGTGCGGCGATTTTCGAACCGTACCTCAACAGGTCCCACTATGTCGACCTCAAGCAGCGAGTCGTCCGCCAACTGACTCATTTGCTTCTCAATAAACGGCAGGTCGAGCTGGGCCCTGACGGTTTCGTTGATCGAGAGCATGTACGCCCCGGTATCTACAAGTGCGTTTACACGCAAGCGTTTTACATCTTCCGGCTTCACGATTTTCTTTCGCTGCAGGTAAGCGTCGCCACCATTCGTCAGTTCGATCTCGGCAAATACCAATCCCATTTCATTCACTCCCGACCGAAAGGTACCGTAGTCTGTTTTGGGCACTGGTTTCAACATATTAAAGCTATTGTACACCGTCCAGCAGTTCGACCAGCGCGTCGTTACACCGCTCGCAAACGGTTGGCCAGCGTTCGAATTCTCCGACCCGCACAGAGTAGTTCCAGCAACGCTCGCACTTTTCGCCGTCGGCCTTCTGGATCTCGACCTTTAGACCATTGCCCTCATGGACCTCGACCTGGGAAACAATGAAGGTGTATCGCAATTGGTCAAAGTAGTTTAGCAAAAACCGCGTTGTTTCTTTGTCTGCGCTCAAAATGACCTTTGCCTCGAGCGAGGAGCCGATGCGTTTCACGTCGCGAGACTCCTCGAGTGCCTTCAACACCTCATCGCGAATCGAAAAGATTCGTTCCCAATTGGAGAGCAGACTGCGACCCAGCGTCTCGTCCGCGCGTACCGGAAATTCGGCCATATGCACAGAGAGCACATCGCGAGCCGGCACATTTTCCCACGCCTCATCGGCGGTATAGACAAGGATCGGCGCCATTAGTCGAGTCAGGGTGTCCGCGATCTCATAGAGCGCCGTCTGCGCCGAACGCCTGGCCTCGCCCTTCGGCGACATGATGTAGAGGCGGTCCTTGATGATGTCGAAATAGCGCGCCGACAACGCCACGGTGCAAAAGTTGTAGAGAGCGTGATACGCGGCCTGAAAATCGAATGCCCTATAGCCGTCGACGACCTTTGCGTTAAGCTCCGCTAGCTGGGCGATCGCCCACTGGTCGATCTCGAGCATTCGCTCAAACGGTACCGCATCGCTCGCCGGGTCAAAACCGTCCAGATTGCCCAGCGCGTATCGGAGCGTGTTGCGAAACTTGCGGTAGGCATCGACGACGCGAGACAGGATCTCGTCCGAACACCGGACGTCCTCGGTATAATCGACGGCTGCGGCCCAGAGCCTGAGCACATCCGCCCCCGACTTGTTGATTATTTCCTGCGGTGCTGTGACATTGCCGAGAGACTTCGACTGCTTTTTGCCTTCGCCGTCGACGACCCAGCCGTGGGTGACGATCTGCCCGTACGGCGCGGTGTCGTGCGCCGCAATGCCGCAGCTCAAGCTTGAATTGAACCAGCCGCGATACTGGTCGCCGCCCTCGAGATAGACGTCAGCTGGAAACCGCAGCGTGTCTCCGCGAGTCTCGAGCACTGCGACACAGCTTGAGCCTGAGTCGAACCATACATCGAGAATGTCCGTCTCCTTCTGAAAATCGCCGCCGCCGCATTTCGCACATTTGTAGCCCTCTGGGAGCAGCTCGCTTTCTGGCCGCGCGTACCAGGCGTCCGCGGTCTCTTTCGCAAAAATATCAGCGATGTGATCGACAATCGCAGAGTCGGCGACCGCCTCGTCGCAGCCCGAGCAGTAAAAGACCGGGATGGGCACGCCCCACGAACGCTGACGGGATACGCACCAATCCGGGCGCGATTTGAACATATTCCCGAGCCTGCCCTCGCCCCACACCGGGTGCCATTTGACCTTTTCGATCTCCTCAAGCGCCCGCTGCCGCAGGCTTGCGCCGTCTACTGCTTCATCCATCGAGATGAACCACTGCGGCGTAGCCCGAAAGATCACCGGATTTTTGCACCGCCAGCAGTGCGGATAACGATGTTGATATTTCTCGCTGAACAGGAGCGCGCCGGTCTCTTGTAAAAACGTGACGATCTTCGAATTCGCTATAAAGATATCCTGACCGCCGAAATGCTCAACCTCCGGAATAAACCGCCCCGCGGCATCGACGGGATTGTATATCTCGAGGCCGTATTTCTTGCCGATATGAAAATCGTCGGCTCCATGGCCCGGAGCGGTATGAACACAGCCGGTGCCCGATTTCTTTGCAGACTTGTTCTCAAATCGCACATCGAGCTCCACCTCGGCGTCTGATTCGCCAAGGGTCACATGCTCGCCGTTCATGATCAGCGACGGCCGGTCGAGCCATGCATGGCGGGCCTCGAGACGATCGAGCTTGGCGCCCTTGAACCGTGCGATCTCTTCAAACTCGGCAAAACCGCATGTCTCGGCAAAAGCATTGCTCAGCTCTGAGGCAACGATAAAAACCTCGCCGTCCGATATCTCTACTGCCGAATAATCAAAATCCGGGTGGACCGCAATCCCGAGATTTGCGGGCAGCGTCCACGGGGTAGTCGTCCAGATAACGAGCGAAACATTTTTCCCCGCGAGGGCCGGATCGACCGTTGCCGGATCGGTGGCCAAAGGAAATTTGACGTAGATGGAGGGCGATGTGTGTTCGCGGTATTCGACCTCGGCCTCGGCAAGCGCTGTCTGGTCGTGAATGCACCAGTAAACCGGACGCAGCCCTTTATATACGTACCCGCGCTCGAGGAATTTGCCGAAGAGCCTCGCCGTTGACGACTCATATTCCGGTGACATTGTGAGATAGGGCCTTTCCCAGTCGCCCAGGATCCCGAGCCGCTGGAAATCGCGCGTCTGATTGTTCATCGCCGTCGAGGCGTGCTCGCGACAGATCCGCCGAAAGGTCGCAACTGGCAGATCCGCCTTATTCTTTCCCTTTTCGGCAAGCTTCTTCTCGACGATAGTCTCGATCGGCAGCCCGTGGCAGTCGTAGCCCGGAACATACGGAGCGTCATAACCCATCATCGAGCGCGTCTTGACTACAAAATCCTTAAGTATCTTGTTCAGCGCCGTACCGATATGAATGTCAGCGTTAGCATACGGCGGGCCGTCGTGCAGGATGAATTTCTCACGACCTTTTCGTGCTTCCCCGACCTTTTCATAAAGCCGCATCTCCTGCCATTTCTTGAGCCGCGCGGGCTCCGACTGCCCGAGATTCGCCTTTTGCGCGAAATCGGTCCGAGGCAGGTTAACTGTCTTTTTCAAATCAAGCTCTTCAGCCATAAAGCTCCGATGTTACAACAAATCGCGGTGCATTTCCCGCTGCCAATAAAAAAGTCCCAAGCCTTCGTGTTGGCTTGGGACCCGTGCAAGCTCTCGCTCGGCTTGCTCTCTACGGAGCAGAGTCCCACATGTTAATAATTGCTGATATTTGTTCGCCCTTCATATTCCGATACATATTATCATGTTCAGAGCTACGCTGCCGCCAGATCGACACCAGCCATTAAGCCGGCGATTGACAAGTCCTCGTCCAAATCGGGCCAGTGGATCCCAATACCGGCAGGGCTGATCTCATAATTTGCACGTTCCGCTTTGGTGGCGTCCCGAAGACTTGAAAACCAAAGAATTGGCACGCTGATGATCCGTCCATCGACTAAACTTACGTGCATCATCTCGTCGTCGAACTCGACCGATTTGGCAGCGGCGGACGTCGGCACGTACACGCGGCCGACAGACTTCCTATTTGCGACTAGCATAGTCATTCCAAGCCTCCAGAAACAAGATTCTGTTGTCGGCTACAAGACGTTCGATTCGTCTTAGTTCGTAACCGGCGTATCCGTAATTATAAGCCAAACCGAGCGGCTCGAGCCAAAATTTTGCTCCCCGCCCGAACCTTTTATGTGGATATGAGGAGGTTCAGTACCTTCATTGCTGAAGAAAAGGAACCGATACGGACCACTCCTGAGTACTGTCGGACTCATTAGACAATAATTAACCTTGCTGCTCAAAACGATTTCCGTCAGGAGAAATATTCCTGGGAAGTTTGAGCGATGTTATGGCCGCCTGGAGCGTCAAAAGGTCTCCCACGGTTGAGTCACTCCTCCTCAACCGTACACAGCAACGGGTACTCCCTCGCTTTTGCGAGGTTCATGGCCTTATTGCATTTCATATTGGCGATCTCGTATGGATAGATACCGGCGATGCCGAGGCCTTCGTTATGGACCTTTAGCATTATTGTAAATGCCTCGGTCTCGTCGCGGTTGAAGACGTATTGAAGGACAAATACGACAAACTCCATCGTCGTAAAGTCGTCGTTGTGCAGCAGGACCTTAAAAAGCTTTGGCTTTTCGAGCTTTGTTTCGGTCTCGGCCAGCACTTCGCCGCCATCGATGGTCTCGGGGAAATCGGCCATATCGTCTAGATCTTTTTCACCTCAAAATATGTCTTGATGGCGTTGAATTTCGCCGAGTTGTTCAGAATGTCAAAGGCCTTCGTGTAGTTCTCGAGGCCTTTGACCTTGTGTGTCATCATTCGGCCGAGCCAGCCCGGGTGCATCGCTTCGCACAGGGCGAGGTCTTTGACGCCCATCTCAAAATGCTCACGGCCGGCGTTAACGGTGCCTACCATCGCGCGGTTGCCAAGCACAAACTGGTTGTTTATCTCGTCCGACGGCACACTGTCGGTCTTTCGGTGACCGCCGGTAACCGAGGCCAGTATCAGAATGCCATTTTCATCGAGAACCTGCATGGCGTCGAAGATTATCGGCGAATAGCCGGTACACTCAAAAACGAGGTCGTATTCGCCATACTTCTTACTGCTTTCGACAACGGGCAGCGTTTCGGTTGAGTCATAAGTGGCACCGATCGCCTCGCACAACTCGGCATTCAGATACCCGTCGCGCGGCTGCTTTCCGAATCCATGCACGCGAAACCCTCGCATCCTCAGCGCCATGACCGTCAAAAGTCCTACGTTGCCAGTTCCGATAACAGCGGCCGACTTCGGCTGCCAAACACTCATACGTTTCTGGATATCTGCTGCCTGTTTCAGGCCTTTTTCGATGATCGAGAGAGGTTCGAGCATGACGCCGACCTCGGCGAGCGATGGGGGGATCTTGATCAGAAAATGTGCGTCCTCGACGTAAAACTCGCACATATAGCCGTGCAGGCGCGAGATGCCACGTTCGTAGTACTTTTCGTCGGTCGTGAAATCCTGCTCTCCGATCCTGTCATAGATACTAGAGCCGTGAGGACGCCGGACGGTCGCCACAACATGATCTCCGACCGAGAAGTCGGGGACGTTTTGCCCCTTGCCAATGATCCGGCCCAGGTTTTCATGGCCTATTATCAGGTGATCTTCGCCTTTCGGTGCGACCCCGACCTCGGCGTTATTGATCTCGCGGTCGGTGCCGCAGACACCGGCGCGCAGAATCTCGACCAACACGCCGCGGCCATTCTTGACCTCGGCTATTTCAGGTTTCTTTGCCCGGACCAGTCGAACACTATTTGCTACACCGGGCGTGACGGCTATTGCTTTCATAACTTTTTCGCGGACGACCGATCAGCGTCGGGCCGCTGTGTTGGGATCCGACTCGAGCGGCCGCGCATCGGGGACATGTTCTCCAACCTGTTTCAAGATCTTTGCGATAAGGCCGGTCCAGCCCGTCTGATGGATGGCGCCCAGCCCACTCCCGTTGTCGCCGTGAAAATACTCATGGAACAACATTAGATCGGCCCAATGAGGGTCAGCCTGCTGCTTCGCGCTTCGACCGAGCGAGGCACGCATTCCTTTATCATCTTTCAGAAACAGAGCACACAGCCGTTTCTCGAGCTCCTGAGAAACCTGCCATAAGTTCATTTTTTTGCCCGACCCGGTTGGGAACTCAACCGCGAAGTCATCGCCAAAATAGTGATCGAACTTCTGGAGGGCCTCGATCAGCAGATAATTGACCGGAAACCAGACCGGCCCGCGCCAGTTCGAATTACCGCCGAACATTCCTGATCGGGACTCGCCGGGCTCGTAAGCAACACAATGCTCGATGCCATTTACGAGAAGAAAATATGGACGCGACCGGTGGCTCCTTGACAAGGAGCGTATACCAAAATCTGAGAGGAATTCGTTTTCGCTCAGCATTCTCTCCAGAACACGCCGCAGGCGGTCACGCCTCACAAGAGCGAGCAAACGGCGATTGTTAACGCCGGGCTCCTGGGTGCATTCGATATCGCGGGTGAGGTCGGCCCGGTTCGTAAGGAACCACTCGGTCCGCCGCCTAAAGTCCGGCAGGCGTTCAAGCAGTTCGGCCTCGATCGTCTCCACAGCAAACAGCGGGATTAGGCCGACCAGAGAGCGAAGCTTGATCGGCAACTGGTTTCCCTCAAGATGCAGTGCGTCGTAGTAGAATCCGTCTTGCTCATTCCATAACTCCGTGCGTTGGTTGCCAAGGTTGTTCATGGCGTCGGATATGTAAACAAAGTGTTCAAAGAACTTGGTTGCAACATCTTCGTATGCTTTGTTCTCGCTCGCGAGCTCCAGAGCAATAGCGAGCATATTGAGACAGAACATCGCCATCCAGCTTGTCCCGTCGGACTGCTCGAGGTGTCCGCCGGTCGGCAATTCCTGGCTCCGGTCAAAAACACCGATGTTGTCGAGCCCAAGAAACCCGCCCTCGAACACGTTGTTGCCTTCATCGTCCTTTCGGTTTACCCACCACGTAAAGTTGAGCAACAGTTTGTGAAAGACCCTTTCGAGGAATGTCCGATCGCCCACTCCCTTCTTCTTTTTTTCGATCTGATAAACACGCAACGCAGCCCACGCGTGGACCGGAGGGTTTACGTCATTGAACGCCCATTCATATGCCGGCAGCTGGCCGCTTGGGTGCATATACCATTCGCGTAGAAGCAATATAAGCTGCCGCTTTGCAAAGGTCGGATCGACGAGCGCAAGCGGTATACAGTGGAATGCGAGGTCCCAGGCCGCGTACCACGGATACTCCCACTTGTCGGGCATCGAAATGACGTCGCCGTTATAGAGATGCTTCCATTCCGTGTTGCGCCCGAAAGCACGATCTTCAAGCGGGCGGGGACCCGACGGGTCGCCTTCGAGCCATTGTTTGATCACATAGTGGTAAAATTGCTTCGACCATAACATCCCCGCAAGAGACTGACGCATGACATTTTTCGCGTCGGCAGAAAGGATCGGAGGGATCACATCGGCGTAAAACTCGTCTGCCTCGGCTATGCGGGCGTCGAATACCGATCTGCAATCCGCGATAAACGACTCAGCATTATTCAGTTTCCGTCTCCGCGCCGCGGCCGCTCCGGCGAGGCGCAGGTAGGCTACTTTTTGGCCATTTGCCGGTATCGACCAATCATAGTGAATGGCCGCTTTCGTTCCTGTCGATGCGGTATTGACTGCCGAGAGCTTCGCATGAACAACATACTCGCCTATCCCATCCTTTGTGAAGGCGGACGCATTGCCGCCCATGTTCAGCTTTTCAAAGTTGGTTTCGTTCTCGACAAATATTATTTCGTTGCCTGACTCGCCGATGAGCCTCATGGGCGCGCGTCCCGCCTGCACGATCTCGATGGAGGCAAGGCCTTCGATACCTGCGTCCGACCCTTGCATTCCGGGTTTCGCCACACCCTCCGACCAGGACCAGATGTTGCGGAACCAGATCGTTGGAAGCAGGTGGAGCCGCGCCTCGGCATTGCCCCGATTTGATGCCGTGACCCGTACGCATATATCGCTTTCGCCTGCCTTGGCGTATTCGATAAGAACGTCGAAATACTTGTCCTCGTCAAAGATCCTGGTGTCGATCAGCTCGTATTCAGCCTGCGATTTACCGCGGGCAGCATTCTCGTCGTAGAGCTCTTTGTACGGAAATGACGATTGCGGGTACTTGTAAAGGAATTTCATGTAGGAGTGCGTCGGAGTGTTGTCGAGGTAGTAGTAGTACTCCTTAACGTCTTCGCCATGATTTCCTTTTGGTCCCGCAAGGCCGAACAGCCGTTCTTTCAGTATCTCGTCGTTCTCATTCCAGAGGGAGACGGCGAAACACAGAAACTGGTCGTCGTCGCAAATACCTGCTATGCCATCCTCATTCCAACGAAACGCCCGAAGATGGGCGTGCTCGAACGGAAAATACTCCCAGGCCGAGCCGTCCGGCGAGTAATCTTCGCGGACGGTGCCCCACGCACGCTCGCTCACATAAGGGCCCCAGAGCATCCAATCGGCCTTTTTGAGCTCGTGATCGCGCAG
>DATLNN010000278.1:0-12454 GCA_035536695.1 Pyrinomonadaceae bacterium
ACTCGAACCGGAGTATGATTTCACACAGTACGAAGTGCGTCGAGTGGGTGATGGTCGCCGTCTAATGAATCAAATTAAATTGGATGTTGACGTTGCTCGCGTATTTCCAGATTCCGAGTCCGTGAATGAGGCTCTCCGCACGCTTATCCGTATTTCTCAAAGCCATCGATCGGAACTCTCGGCCGAGTGAAAATCATCGATTCCCACTGCCACATAGACGGCGAGCAGTTCGATGGAGACCGTGATGACGTTGTCGGGCGTGCCAAGGACGCTGGTGTGATGGCGATGCTGAACATTGGCACGGGGGATCCGCACTCTGACGATTTTCGCCGCGCGGTGGTAGTCGCCGAGAAGTACGATAATGTCTATGCCTCAGTCGGCGTTCATCCGCACGATGCCAAGCTTTACGATGACGCGGCCGAGGCTCATCTAACCGATCTAGTTAGATCCTCAGCCAAAGTGGTCGCATGGGGCGAGATCGGGCTCGATTTCTATTACGACCACAGCCCGCGTGATGTCCAGTTCTACGTGTTCCGGCGCCAGATACGCATCGCGAGGGAACTGGACCTGCCAATTATCATTCACAGCCGCGATGCAAACGACGAAACGGTCGCTATTCTGACCGAAGAGTGCGCTCTCGACACCGAAAACGGAACACTAAATACCGGAAATGGAAGCGGGACCTTTCGCGGCGGCGTGATGCATTGCTTCGGCGGCACGCCTGAGATGGCCCAGGCGTTGATGAAGATCGGCTTTATGATCTCGTTTGCCGGCAACGTCACCTTCAAAAAGGCCGAGAATCTCCGCGAAGCGGCGCGCGCCGTGCCGCTCGAGAAACTGCTTGTTGAAACCGACTGCCCGTTCCTGACGCCCGAGCCGAATCGCGGTAAACGCAATGAACCCGCATTCGTTGTCCACACCGCCCAATTCCTCGCCGATCTCTACGGAGTCGATGTCGCGACGCTCGCAGCCCAGACAACCAAAAACTTCCTCAACCTTTTCCGAATAACCTTGGCCGCGAATGGCACGAATGACACGAATTAGGCCCTCATTCGTGCTATTCGTGTAATCCGTGGCAAAATCATCTTTATGGCAAAAGAAAACTCATTCGACATCGTTTCAAAGACCGACTACGCCGAGGTCACCAACGCGATCCATCAGACAACAAAAGAGGTTTCGCAGCGGTTTGATTTCAAAGGCAGCCGCGCGACGGTCGAGCTGCAAGGTAAGGACCTGCTGCTGTCGGCCGAGGATGAGACAAAGCTCCGCAACATGAACGACATCCTTCAGAGCAAGCTCATCAAGCGGGGAATTTCACTCAAGGCTCTTGATTACCAGACGATCGAGCCGGCGGCCGGCGGTACGGTTCGCCAAACGGTCAAAGTACAGCAGGGGATTCCGATCGATAAGGCTAAAGAGGTCGTTAAATTCATAAAAGACGCTAAGCTAAAGGTCCAGGCCTCCATCCAGGGCGAAACCGTACGTATCTCAGGCAAGGACCGCGATACCCTGCAGGAAGTTATCGCGGCCTTGAAAGCAAACGACTTCGGTATCGATATGCAGTTTGACAACTACCGCTCGAATTAGTATGTACTCCCGATTTACGAGGTTATTCAACAAGACCGACGAGGATCAGCTGCGGTACACTTCACGCTACAATTAACTATGCAGAAATTTGCATCCGCTGCCCGAGAATCATTTCTGCGAGACTCATCCAAACAGGTTTTCGATCTCATCGAACCGGAACTTGACCTCGTTGAGAAGGAATTCGACCGACAGGCTAGCTCAAACATCCAGGTCATCGACTATCTGGGAGAGTATCTAAGAGACTCTGGCGGCAAACGCGTGCGCCCGGCGCTTCTGATCCTGGCCAACTATGCTGTTGGCGGCACGGCGACGAATGACAATGTCATACGTCTTGCCACGGTCATGGAAATGCTGCACACCGCGACGCTTGTCCATGATGACATTATTGATAATGCCGAGCTTAGACGAAGCCGGGCCTCGGTTAGTGCTCGATTTGGTAATCAAACAGCGGTTTTAATGGGCGACTGGCTTTACATGTCTGCATTTGAGACGACCGTTCAGGAGCGATCGCTTGAGATAATAGATATTTTGACTCGCCTGACGCGCAAGATGACCGAGGGCGAACTAATTCAATTGACACGGCTCGGGCGGCTCGATATTTCAGAATCTGAGTATTTTGACATTCTCAGTCGAAAGACCGCCTATCTGTTCTCGGCATGCTGCGAAGTCGGGGCGATCATCGGCGGGGCGGATACCGAGCAGCGATCGGCCATGCGCGATTACGGCTTGGCGCTGGGCGTAGCCTTTCAGCTCTCCGACGACATTTTGGACCTTACGGGTGCCACCGAGAGTTTAGGCAAGGCGGCGGGAAGTGACCTTCTCGAAGGAAAGCTTACGCTCCCTCTGATCTATCTACTCGATCGAATGCCGGAGATGAAGGCCGCTATTGAACGAGTAATGGTCGAGGGGGACTACACGGCGGTCTCGCGCCCTCAGCTTCTACAAATGCTGGCCGAGCGAGGGATCCTGGACGAGGTCAGGCAGCGCGCCAACGACCACGCGGAGAGCGCAAGAAAAAGTCTTGATGTTTTGCCTCGTTCGGAGTATCGTTCTTGTTTGGATAATGTCCTTTCGTTTGTAGTCGATAGAAATCTTTAACCATTCCGAACAATATGTTTGACGAAACCCTGATACCAATTCTTGAAGAAGGCCTTCAGAAAACGCGAGACGTTCAGCGTCGTCTGATAGCGAAGCTTCAGGAGGCCGAGGCCGAGGTCGAGTATCTGCGCCTTGAGATAGCGGCGCTTGAGGAGAGCGCGGTCCAGACGGAGAAGACGATCAATCGATATTCGGTCGCATCGCGGACGGGCAATCACCCGATCAGATTCCCCAATACCCTGTGTTTGGACGATGAGGCTGGCTCGCCGGACGGTGGTGCCGTTTACGATCGGGCGTCTGATAAGTCCTCCGGCGATGCTCCCGTCGTCCGGGGCGACAGTAAGATCGCATATCTCCATCAAAATAGAGTGATTCCCTCGATCAGCAGTCACAATGAGCCGGTGAGTAAGCGTTTTAGTGACCGCACCATCATCCAGGCCTGCACGCTCCTGCTCCGCGAGTCTAACCGGCCGCTGCATGTCAATGAGCTCTACAACCTGCTTATCTCCGGCGGCATGAAATTTAATGGAAGGAACCCGACCATATCGGTTGCCGTTTCCCTCAGCCGCAGCCCTCGGTTTAGAAAGGTCGATCGGGGCACGTTCGAGCTCGACAACCGCGAAGGGCTGAGAGTGGCCTCATAGTCATCCCGATACAACCACTCGCATCGAAGACCCATCAATAAGATACGTAGACTAACGGGCTTTTCGCTCGTTTCGGCCCCTGTGTGCGAGAATAGTACGTATAGCAGGGAACTTTGATGCAGAATTTCGCTTTACGCCTCACCACGCTTGTCGGCCTGTTTCTTGCAGCGGCAGGGCTTGTCCTGTTGGGCCATACGCAGGCCGTTGGCCAGAAGGTCAAGCTTCGGTCACAGATCAATCCCGAATGTACCTCCCCCCTGTCATCAAAATTTGCTGATATCTACGCCGAGGGCAATATCGCTGTTCAGGGCAGCTTCGGCTGCCGCGGCGCGTTTATCTATGACATTTCCGATCCCGATCTGCCGGTGCTCGCGTCGCATTACAACCCGGCGCCGGCCCAGCAATTTCTCGAAGCCATCATCGTCGGGAACCGTGGCTACTTTGGCAGCGGTTTCGGCGATGGAGGCGTGCATATCGTCGACCTTTCCGATCCGTATCGTCCGGTTTTGCTCGGCATCGTCAATGCGACGAATGGCGGCGGTTTTAATCGGATCCACGAGATGAATGTCTGGGGAAATTACCTGATCGAGAACTTTAACGGAACTATCAACCGCATCATCAAGATAATTGACGTAACAAATCCCGCGGCTCCAGTGTTGAAGTGGGATTTCGACCCGCAGCCGGAAATGGTTTGGGTGCATGCGATGCACATCCGCGGCAATCGGCTGTTCACGTCGGGGTGGGGAAATTCGAGCAGCCGTGGAAAGACCGGCATCTACGACATCGGCAATCTCGCCAATCAGCCGCCCTCACTACTTGGTTTTATCGAGGACACTACCAGCATCACTGCCGGCAACAACATGCACAGCAGCTGGACGAGCGAGGACGGGAATTATCTATACAGCTGCCGCGAGGTCGGAAATCCGGACCTGCGCATCTATGACATACGAAACCCGGCCGCTCCGCTTCTTGTCAGACGTATCAGTATGGCCGATCTCGGTCTCAACGCCGTGGCTCCGCACAACCCCGTAGTCATGGGAAATTATTTGTATATTTCATGGTACCAGGCGGGCCTGCAGGTGTTTGATATCTCAAATCCGGTAAATCCGGTCCGAGTCGGCCAGTACGATACATTCTCACCCGCCTTTGCTCCACCGGCCGAGGAGCGACGGGCGCTGCTCGAAACGGAGCCTTGGGATATCGTCTGCGGCTCGCCCGGCCGCGAGAATCTCTTGCCTACCACGTACGAAGGCCTTTGGGCTGTTTATCCGTTCCTTGGCCAGGACAAAGTTTTGGTTGGAGACATGCCCGGCGGCCTGTTCATTCTGGATGCCAGATCCGTTTCGGCGCCTCTCAAAAACCGAGTGTCCGATTTTGACGGAGACGGCCGTACCGATCTTTCGGTCTTTCGCCCGTCGAGCGGTGACTGGCAGATCGAGAATAGTTCCAGCGGTACGCAGAGCACCACCCATTTTGGCGTCTCGGGCGATCTTACGGTCGCCGGCGATTACGACGGTGATAATCGCTCCGACCTCGCGGTATTTCGTGCGTCGAATGGATTCTGGTATATGGAGCGCAGCACGGCCGGTTTTGCCGCGATGCAATTTGGACTCGCCGGCGATGTGCCCGTTCCCGCCGACTATGACGCCGACGGACGCACGGATATCGCCGTCTGGCGCCCGTCGACCGGTATTTGGTATATCCAGCAAAGCACGCTCGGCTTTAAGGCCCAGCAGTGGGGAACTGCCGCCGATAAGCCTGTGACAGGTGATTTCGAAGGTGACGGCAAAGCCGACATCGCCGTCTGGCGTCCGTCCAACGGATTCTGGTATATCTTGCAAAGCTCATCGTCGATACCGATCTATGAGAGTTTCGGACTGACGGGCGATCGTCCGTTGAGCGCGGACTTTGACGGCAATGGCGTCAGCGATTTTGCCGTTTATCGCTCCTCCACCGGATTTTGGTATAACCTGGATCCGGTAACGCGCACTTTGCGCGGTGTAAATTTTGGCTTATCCGACGACATCCCGGTGCCCGCCGACTACGATGGCGACGCGAGGACGGATATCGCCGTTTTTCGGCCCTCCGTTAACCGGTGGTATAGCCTTAACAGCTCGGATTCCGCCTTCGTTGCCCGCGAGTTCGGCCGGCCGGGCGACAGGCCGTCGCCTTCGTCGGTTCAACCTCAATAGTCGCAGCCAATAAGAGCAATAGATACAAAGAAATTTTAGCCGCGGATCAAGGTGGGGGGCGCCGATAAAGGCACTATCCCGAAACTCCGATCCGCGCCATCGCGCTTATCCGCGGCCAAATTGTATTCACGGACCAGTCAGCAGAGCCGCTAGGTTCAACCTATCGCTTGACTTTGAGTCTTTTGTTCCTATGATTGCAATATGAAATTACAACTGACGATCAATAGCGGCAAACTCACGGGTCAGGTGTTTGATCTTGAGACCGGTTTTCTCACCATCGGCCGCGGCGAGACGTGCAGCGTTCGCTTCGATCCGCAATCGGAGCGCATCGCCTCGAAACAGCATGCTTTTATCGAGGCCAAGCCCGACGGATTTTACATCACCGACAACCAGAGCACGAACGGAACGTTCGTAAATGGCCAGCGGATTCAGACCGCAAAGCTGAATTCGAACGACCAGATCCAGTTTGGCACCAATGGCGTCGTTGCCGCCGTCCGGATCGATCAGACCCAACCGCTGCCATTTGGCGCTGCTCAGAACTATCGCGAATTTGAGGTGCAGCAATTTCAGCAGACGGCGGCCCAGGAGCCGGCCAACCTGCAGTCTTCGATCCAGAATTTTGCGCTTGGTGCTCCTATCAAGACGGAACCCTCGAAGACCGGCCGTTATATCGGCATCGCCGTCACGATCTTTGCGATCATCGTCATGTCCGGATTTGTGGCCCTATTGATGGTCTTCAGTGTCGGAGTTGTGCCCGCCGCGATCGCCACGGTTGTGGCGTTTACGCCTGCGCTGCTCTATCTTCTGCCGCTGATCTGGCTGGACCGCTACGACCCAGAACCTCTATGGCTGCTGGCGCTCGCGTTTGCGTGGGGAGCGCTCGTCGCCGTCATTGTATCGTTCATTGTCAATACTGTGATCGCCGTCGTTGTGAGTGTCGGAGTCTCGCCCGAGGCCGGGCAGGCGGTCGGCGCCGTGATGTCCGCACCGATATTCGAGGAAGGGTCAAAGGGTCTGGGCCTGATCATTCTCCTTATCTTTTTTCGCCGGCAATTTGATGACATCCTCGACGGCATCGTCTTTGCGGGCGTTATCGCTCTCGGATTCGCAACCGTCGAGAATGTGCTCTATTACGGCCGGGCGATCGGCGAGGCCGGGATCGGAGGGTTGATCGTTTTGTTTGTTATCCGCGGGATCATGTCGCCGTTTGCCCATGTCACGTTTACCTGCATGACTGGTATCGGATGCGGCATATCGCGCGAATCGCACAACACGTTCGTAAAGATCGCCATGCCCGTTCTCGGTTACATTGCGGCCGTTGCTCTGCATGCGCTATGGAATGGAATGGCCGTGCTCGGCGGGCTCGAAGGATTTGCTATTGGCTATCTCGTGCTTGAAATTCCGTTCTTCCTTATTTTTGTCGGATTCTCGCTCTACATCATGAGACGGCAGAACAAGATCCTAAATGAAATGCTGGCGATCGACGTAGCTCGCGGCCTGATACCGGAGCAGCATGTTAAGACGGCCACGTCCGCCTTTAAGAGCTCGGGCTGGCTGATCAGCGGCCTGTTCAGCGGCAAATTCAAGCCTCGCAGTCGATACATGCGGGCCATAGGGAAGCTGGGTCTGAGCTACTGGCATATCCAGCGCGCGACCGCCGCTCAGGGGCAAACCGGCAGCTTTCAGCAAAATCCGATACTTAGGGAAGAAGTACTGAAATGGCGGGACCAGGTGGATTAGAAAGTCCGCGGTAAGCAGCTCGCGGCAGGCAGTCCTCATATGAGGTTTTCTTTAACTGCGTAGCGCAAACTGCCTACCGCCGACTGGTCTTGGTAGGCCGTGCAGGGATTGAACCTGCGACCCGCGGATTAAGAGTCCGCTGCTCTACCAACTGAGCTAACGACCCAAAACAAGCGAAATTATAACAAACCAAATTTTCTAACGCCAAGACGCGAAGGGCATTCGCAAATTCCTCGTGTCTGTGGCGTTCTTTCTTTAGTCTCTTTGCAGGTTTGCGGCTTTGAGTTGAAAATAGGTGTTAAGCGATGAGGGAATGTCCAAAATGCGAGCGGTGTTATGAGGATGACATAGCGGCGTGTCCCGATGACGCTACGCCGACTCGAACCTCGTTGCCGGGAGCCCAACTGCTGGCAGGCCGCTACCTGCTCGAGAGCCGCCTGGGCCGTGGCGCCATGGGCCAGGTATATCTGGCAAAAGACACCAAGTTCGCGACCAAAAGAATGGCGGTGAAAACCGTACGGCCAGACATCCTCAGCAGCGAAGACCTGCAGGAAGGCGAAGCGGTTGGCCGTTTTGAGCGTGAGGCCCAGGCCGCGGCGTCGATCCAGCATCCCAATACCGTCAGCGTTACGGATTTCGGCGAATCGGATGACGGGGTTTTCTACCTCGTCATGGAATATGTCGAGGGTGAAACGCTTCACAGGCTGCTCCGCCGTGAGGGCACACTGCCGATCAAACGCGCTGTCAAATTACTCCGTCAGATCGCTGATGGCGTTGACGCCGCTCATGATCTTGGCATCCTCCATCGTGATCTCAAACCCGCCAACATCTTCATCATGAAGAAGGGAACCGCGGGCGACGGCTTTATCAAAGTGGGCGATTTCGGGCTCGCAAAGATCTTAAATCAGACGGTTACAGACATTTCTTCGAACGCAGCGCCGCCATCGTCACGCGGGATAATAGGTACGCCCGAATTCATGTCACCCGAGCAAATGCAGCCGGAGATGCCGATCGACGGCCGCGCCGACCTTTATGCGCTCGGTACGATCGCTTACCTGATGCTCGGTGGAAAAACGCCGTTCACGGGTGACATGATGCAGCTGGTCATGCAAAAGATCATGCATACGCCGCCGCCGCTTTCGTCGCTGCGCTCCGACGTCCCCGCTGAGGTTGACCGCGTGATCATGAATTCGCTCGAGATCGACCCGGCCAAGCGCCCGGCGAGCGTCGGCGAGTGGATCGCTTCGCTCGAGCGGGCTGCTGAGGGAATTAGCGAAAGCAAAAGCTCGGGCATGTCACGGCTGGTGGTCATGGCCCCGCTAAATGCCGAGGTCTATGTCAACGACGAGCGCCGGGCGAGCGTTGGCACGTCCGGACGCGTCGTTTTGACCGACATCCCGCCCGGCCACCATGTGCTCCGTGTTTCCAAAGCTGGCGAACGCGACGACGAGCGCGTTATAGAGGTTAGGGAAGGTGCCAACGAGCAGGTCATCCAGGCCCAGCTCCGGGCCGCGCGCACAGATACCAGCCAGCCGACGTCATCTCAGGGAAGTTCAAGCGGCGCGCAACCCTCAAGCGTCATGCCGGGAATTGTCGCATGTGTGAATTGCAGTTCACGCTTTGCCGAGGGTGTCCGATTCTGCGGCCGATGCGGGGGCGGCCGTTTTGCCATGGTCGGCACGGCGCAGGCGTCGTCCACCTATCCATGCCCGCGATGCTCCACACCATTGCCAAATGCGTCCAGGTTCTGCGGCCGCTGCGGACTGAACATAACGCCTCCCACGGCACCAACGTCGGTCCGAAACCCGAATTTTGGCTCCGGCTCCGGCCAGTCCGCGCCGTCTCAGGTCGCCCGCCTTTGCCGCCGCTGCGGCGGATCATACCCAGCCCACATAAAATTCTGCGGCCGCTGTGGATTAACGCTGTTGTGATGAAGCGGATTACATAGATCAGTCCGCAGACCCGGATAGTGAAGGGCGCTGTTGCTGCACACAATGAGCATGGACTTGCGATAGCCTTGACCAAAAAAAAAACAGGCAACGCCGTAAAGCATCGCCTGTGGGAGTAGGCACCGGCCAAAGTACAAACTTTCAAAACTCCGACCGGCTATTTCCCAATTCGGGCATAAAGGTCTCAGCCCGCAAGGACTTATGATGCTGCCAGCCGCTTTGATGGCTGTCCGTATTCGGCCATGCGCGAACAGGATTCTTTGAGGCGCTGCCAGAGCGTGAGTGGCCCGCGCTGGCAGCAATCGTCCTTTTGGCCTGTGAAAAAAATAGGTGGAGTCTGTGTACCGAGCGGGTCAGCACACCGTTCTGTTGTTTAACCCTCGTCGGGCTGAGATACCAGACCCGTACCGCTTGATGTCAGCGTTTCGAGGTCTTTGTGAAGGTAGGCACGGAGGTCCACGGCATCCTTACGCTTGCGCTCCGCTCCGGGGTTGCCGCGGCGTACGCGTTCGAGGCATCTGATCAACGCGTCGAGAGCGCGATCGTAAAGGCGGCCAAGCCCAAGGATGCGATTGCGGTCTTCAGGCGGACGCTTGCGTCGGATCAACCAGTCGGTCATCGCCCGGTAATAAGCGTCTCCGGCACGCGCGGTCTCGCGGTTTACGTCCGTACACTCCTCCCGCGCTCCGTTGTTGTCCAGGTATTCGTCCGCCATGCAAAAGACATAATAACCGAGCCGGATAAAATATCAAACCGCCTTTCGTTATGTGCCGGTCCTCACAACCGCGAGTCCGGCCCTACTACCTGAACGTAACCTTCAACGCGTAGGTTCCGGAGCCTTTCAGCATCTGGATGCTGACAATATAGTCATTACCGTAATCGCCCTTGAGCTTGCCGCTCCAGCTGGTCGTGTCGCCCGTCACGGCGTCGTCGACGTCAAAGGCGTCGGGCTGGATGCTAAATCGTGCCTGCCTGTTCGACGATGTCAGTGTCGCAGACATTGTTTGCCCCGCCCGGGCTCGAAACTTATAACATACCGCTCTGGCAGACGTGATTCTCCCCTTTACCGTCGCACTCGTCTGTCCACGCGCGACGTTGATCGAACCGGCCTCACGACACTGTGCCCGGGCGGTCGATGCTCCAAATACAAGGACAAAAAACAGACCAGTAAGAAAACCCTTCATCTCCCCGTTCCTCCTAGAATGAACAGCACCGTTTTAGCGCTTTAGCTATTGTTCCTGCCAGCCCCGCCCGCACCGAACGAAGCGGCGGTATTCTATAAGCCCCTGGCGAGTACGACGTCAAAAACGCCGCGGCGTAGCTTGCCTTCCTGTTTTAAATCAATGGCCAAGGATGGCTTGTGACCGGCCCAAGGATCTTTAGCAATGAAGGGGTCGCCCTTGAAGTAAAGCTGCGTCGTGACCGGAACGTGCAGCGATTCCATGACCCGAAAGTGAATGTGGGCAGGTCGCGTCAGCCCCGCGTATTTCTCAAGCCCCGGAAGATTTGACGGAATTGGGTATCGCCCCGGCACAATCGTCTCAATCTCGTATTGCCCCTTTTGATTGGTATACAGCAGCCCCCGCAAGTGGAAAGTGGTGGCCTCGGTGAAGTTGCCGGGCTTGTTGGTGTCGTATAAGCCTGCGTCGTTCGCTTGCCACACCTCGATCAATGCCCCCGGAAGGGGTGTACGGCAATCTGAACTGAATACCGTGCCGGTTAGAATAAGCCTGGCACCGGGCTCGCCAGGTCCTGCCAACTGGCTCCGAAACGGCGCGCCGAACCGATAGAACGGACCAACTATCTCGGGCTCGGTGAGCCGACAGACTTGCGCGGCGGCAAAAGCGGGGCCGCCCATGAGCGCGCCCCCAAGTACCACTGCGCTCCTGTGCAGAAAGTTCCGCCTTGAACCGGCCAAAGTTACCTTCGGGATCATATCCTTGCTCATGTTTACCTCCTTTTTAGGTATTCGCACCCGCTGTAGACAAAATCACACGCCTAACGACCGGCATCACCCGCGCCCCAATTCAAGATGCATAAGAGACTCCGTGGCGTGGCGTCGGGTGCATGCCGTTGTTAGGCGGCGCCCGCTACTCGCGAGCACCTTCCACTGCCACCGCGTCAATCGGCGACTCGAACGCGATGAACAGGACACACGGACCCCTGTTAGCACAGCGCGCTTCATGCTTGGCTTTCGCCGGCACATATGCGTATGAACCTGCCCTGAGGACGGAAGGCTTCTGCCCCCCGTAGGTGACGTGAAGTTCCCCCGTTACCAGAATTATGTGCTCGGGGGAGGTGTGCCAATGGGCTGGCAGCCTAGACTTAGCCGACGTCCTGAGGAACACGTCGGAACTGCCGTTAGCCGGGTCCCCACGCAGGACCGCGACTTCGCAACCCTTCGGGAAGATTGGCGGGCAAGGGTTCCACTTAAGCTGTGGATCCTTGTGTGTGCGCGAGATAGCTTGTTCTCCCGCAGGCTCTTGCGCCACGGTAGTTGTAGAGGTAACGACCACGAACAACAGCAGCGCAATCAATACCGGCGTAATCCTTAGCCACTTGTTTACCATTCCTCTTCCTCCTTCGCTAGTTAGAAAATCCACTGACAATATATACCTTTCCTTGAAAGTGACAACGTAGCCGCCTAACGACCGAGATCATCAGTCGCGAGTTTTGTCGCGATCTGATGCATTGAGTTGTTCGGTATGGAGGCCCGCGCCGCGAGCGGGGAAAAATGCGATGTCAATCACGATTCCTTTTTACGCTCGCGAGAGATCCGTGTTCAACGAGCTAATCGGTCGCTTTCGAGCGTAACACAGTCGTCAAATATTGGCATCACCTCACCGCGCCGGACTCTCTTATCGAACTACTGATTAACACCAACGCCGTTGATAATATGCTCGAATCCGGGTATTATCAACGATTTTCCGCGAGCCGGTCGCCAGTCGTCGCCGGCAACAACGCTTAGAGCAAGTTCGTTTCGTTAGCGCGCCGGGATTTGCTTCTGTTTCCACAGTCGGATTGTAGCAATCGATGCCTGCACATACCCGGGCGGATCGGGCTCATAACCAATCGGCTTGCGAGAAAAAACGGTGTTAGCCGTGAGCAAACCGCCGACGTATGGGGCTGTGAACCCGCTCAGATTCAGAAAACACTGCAGGAGCCGAATCCCCGTTTCTGGGAAATCGGATTTGACCGTCGAGCACGTCCCAGAACCCGTGAATCTGATACCTTTCAGCTCACC